>DBCY01000061.1:0-5856 GCA_002293295.1 Ruminococcus sp. UBA946
TCTCTTAAGTTGTTACCATTGCATTCCTCACTCCTAATTATTTGAAAGGCTGGTTTAGTTTATAATATAATGAGTATGATTTATTCTTTGGGTATTGACGTGGGTTCGACCACTGTAAAAACCGTAATACTTGATGAGCACGGCAGTATTGTTTACAGCAAATACCAAAGGCACTTTTCAAAGGTAAAGGAAACCGTTACCGAACAGCTTGAGGATATATCGGCAAAGTATGCCGGTTCTTCTTTCAAGCTCTGCATTACGGGCTCGGCGGGACTGGGATTCGCGAACGCCTCAAAGCTTCCCTTTGTTCAGGAGGTTTTCGGCGCGTTTATTGCCGTTAATAAATCCGAACCTGACGCCGACGTCGTTATTGAGCTTGGGGGGGAGGACGCAAAAATAATCTTCCTTACGGGCGGCGTCGAACAGCGAATGAACGGTTCCTGCGCGGGCGGCACGGGCGCTTTTATCGACCAGATGGCTACTCTTCTGGGTATAACAACCGACGAAATGGACGAGCTTGCCTTAAGGTCGGAAAAGCTTTATCCTATCGCTTCAAGGTGCGGCGTGTTCGCGAAATCCGANNGATATTCAGCCGCTTTTGAATCAGGGCGCGAAACGGGAGGATATAGCAGCATCGATTTTTCAGGCTGTCGTGGAGCAAACCGTTTCAGGGCTTGCCCAGGGCAGGAAAATCGAGGGTAAGGTTCTGTTTCTGGGAGGACCTCTTTCATTCCAGAAGGGGCTTCGCAGGGCTTTTGTCAAAACGCTGGGGCTGTCGGAGGAAAATGCCGTTTTCCCGGATAACGCCCCGTGCTTTATGGCTTACGGCTGCGCTTTATACGCAGATGAAAATTCGCCTGAATTTAATATTGACGATGTAATCAGGCTGATTTCAAAAACTGAAATGAAAGACGATATAGTCTGCGGCGAACCCCTTTTTAATTCCAGGGATGATTATCATAATTTCGTAAACAGGCATATGAAATATGACCTTTTATATGCTGATATAAGTAAATATGAGGGAGACGCTTTTCTGGGAATTGACTCAGGCTCGACGACGACCAAGCTGATTCTGATTACCCCGGACGGAAAGCTTTTATATCAGCATTACGCGTCGAATATGGGGCAGCCCCTGGATGTGATTGCAAAGAAGCTCAGGGAAATTTACAGCCTTTGCGGAGACAGGATTAAAATAAAGTCCTCAGCCTGCACAGGCTACGGCGAGGACCTGATTAAAGCTGGTCTGGGCATTGATTTCGGCATTGTCGAAACCGTCGCCCACTACAAAGCCGCTTCATTCTTTATGCCTGACGTAGATTTTATTATCGATATTGGCGGTCAGGATATAAAATGCTTTAAAATCAAAAACAATGCTATTGACAGTATAATGCTCAACGAAGCCTGCTCATCCGGTTGCGGTTCTTTTATACAGACCTTTGCAATTGCTTTAGGCTATGATATTGCCGAGTTTTCCCAGCTAGGGCTTTTCGCTAAACGTCCCGTTGACCTTGGCTCGCGCTGTACCGTGTTTATGAACAGCTCGGTAAAGCAGGCGCAGAAGGACGGCGCATCCGTTGAGGACATTTCGGCTGGGCTTTCCTCATCCATTATAAAAAATGCCGTTTATAAGGTTATAAGGGCGAAATCCACGGAAGAGCTGGGTAAAAACATTGTCGTTCAGGGCGGCACGTTCCTGAACGACGCCGTTTTACGTTCCTTTGAAACCGAGCTTGGACGCAATGTCGTCCGCCCGCAGATTGCGGGGCTTATGGGAGCTTTCGGAGCCGCTTTATACGCAAAGGAAAAATGCGGAAATCAAAAATCGCCTTTAATAACGGCAGGAGAGCTGGAAAGATTCAATTATTCCTCCCGTCAGGTAAACTGCAATGGCTGTACGGCTAAATGCGGGCTTACCGTAATTACCTTTGAAGACGGGCATAAATTCATCAGCGGGAACAGATGCGAAAAGGGAGCGGGGCTTGTAAAAGCTTCCGAAAACATGTGCCTTTATGAATATAAATACGAACGGCTGCTGTCCGTTGTATCCGAAAAACCTGCACAACCCAAAGCCAGGGTAGGGATTCCGCTCGCTCTCGGCTTTTATGAACAGCTTGTCTACTGGCACAGGCTTTTTACGGAGCTTGGCTTTGAGGTAATTATTTCAGACGAAAGCACCCGCGATATGTACTATAAGGGTCAGCACACCATTCCCTCCGATACGGTCTGCTATCCCGCAAAGCTTGCCCACGGACACGTTCTCAATCTTCTTGAAAAGGGAGCGGATTTGATTTTTTACCCCTGTGAAAGCTACAACCTTGACGAGGGAGAGAGCGACAACCATTATAACTGTCCTGTCGTCGCGTATTATCCGGAGCTGTTAAAAGCCAACATCGAAGAACTGAACGACGATAATTTCATACACCCGTATATTGATATTAACCGTGAAAAGCATTTAATGACCGTAATGCACAATGTGCTGAAAAAATACGGCGTTACGAAAAAACAAGTGTCGGCTGCCCTTTTAAAAGCACGTGATGCGCTTGATGACTACCTTTGCGGAATTGAGGCGCGGGGAAAAGAAATCATTGCGAAAGCAAGGGAAAAACGAACTCCCATTATTGTTCTTGCGGGGCGCCCTTACCATATTGACCCTGAAATCAACCACGGTATTCATAAGCTCATTTCTTCCCTGGGGCTTGCGGTAATCACCGAGGACGCCGTTTATAAGCTTGGAAAGCTCCCGGAGCTTGACGTTTTAAACCAGTGGACATACCATGCAAGACTTTACAAAGCCGCCCAATATGTTACATCACAGCCCGATATGCAGCTTGTACAGCTGGTTTCATTCGGGTGCGGAATCGACGCCATCACAACTGATGAGGTAAGGTCAATCCTTGAGGCGAACGGAAAGCTATACACCCAGCTAAAAATCGATGAAATCAACAACCTGGGTGCGGCTAAAATCCGTTTGAGAAGCCTTGTGGCGGCGATGGCTGATAAGAGTTATTAAAAAATAGTTGTTAGAAGTTAGTTTTTGCAATAATTAAGCAGACAATATATAATTTTTCGTTAATTAAGTTGTATTAATCTTATTATTATGATATAATTAATCAGATGAAAATTTAAGGATGTGATTAAATGCAAATAAATACTAACAGTTTAGTATCAATAACTGAAGCAAATAAAAATTTTTCACGAATTGCTAAGCTCGTTGACATGAACGGAGCGGCTGTAATTCTAAAAAACAATACTCCCCGCTATGTTTTAATGGAGTACAGTCAATTTGAAAAAGAAGAATTTGCCGATACGGCAACTGTGTGTGAAGTAGGGGAAAAAATAATGAAACGGTATATGAGTGCATTTAAGGAGCTTGCAAAATGAAAGTTCTGACTAAAGAACAGGTTTTGCTTCTGCATCAAATTATTATAAAATATACAGGTGGTACGGAAGGCTTAAGAGATGAAAACTTACTCGATTCAGCGCTTTTTGCACCATTTGCTGAGTTCGGCGGCATAATACCTTATAAAACACTTCAAAGCAAAGCAGCAAGGCTTTGTTTCGGACTTGTTAAAAATCATCCTTTCATTGACGGTAACAAGAGGATTGGTATTCTCGTAATGATGTCATTTTTAGAGGCAAATGGTATTATACTTGAATGTAATGACAACGAGCTTGTAAAACTTGGAGTTGAACTCGCTGACGGCTTAATAGGAGAAAATGAAGTTTTAGAATTTATTATTGAGCACAGTTAATACGGGATGCTTTCGGCGTCCCGTTGCTTTTTATGCAAATTCAGTTCACAGTTCCGCTGACTGTTGAAAAACGTAGTGGTGTTTGACATTCAGGCGGGTTTGTGATATGATTAGCAAAGCAGTTATAGTAAGGAGGCTTAATTATGTCAATGAAAGATTACGATTATATCTGGACGGATAAAAAAAGGACGCTTTTCGGTCTGCCCATATCCTTTACGAGATATATCCTGACCGAGAAAAAGTTTATCACAAGAAAGGGTTTTTTATCCTTAACCGAAGACGAGGTCGAGCTTTACCGTATTGTGGATAAAAGCCTGAAGCTTCCGCTTTCCCAGCGGATTTTCGGCTGCGGGACGGTTATTATCAACAGCAAGGATACCGATTTCCCCGTAAAGGAGGTTGTATCCATTAAGAATCCCCGCAAATTTATGGAAATCCTTGAAACAAACGTCAGCCTGCATCATGATAAATATAATATACGCGGCAGGGATATGGTTGGCTTTGACCATGACGGCTGTCCTGACGAATAAATTAATACAGGGAATTTTATATGCTTGAATTTATAAAAGAGAAAACCGGCTGCTGGGAATATTTGAAAAACTGCGGGCTTCCGATTTTTATGTACGGAATGGGAGACGGAGCCGTAAAAATCGAAAATATTATGAAAAGCTTCGGGATAGCCGTTTCGGGTTATTTTGCAAGCGATGATTTTTACCGGGGACATGAATTTAAGGGTCATTTTGTGCATACACTAGCTCAGATTGAGGAATACCTTGACGAGTTTGTCGTGGTGCTTGCGTTTGCGGCTGGTTATGAGCGTTTATATGACCATATAAATGAAATTGCTGAAAAATATGTTTTGTTAGCGCCCGATGTTCCCGTCGCCGGGGACGGTCTTTTCACCTATGACTACTGCATGGAGAACGCTGATAAAATACAAAAGGTTTATGCTCTGCTCGCTGATGAAAAATCGAGGCAGACCTATGCCGATGTTATTAATTTTAAAATAAGCGGTAAAATCGGGTATTTAAACAGCTGCACCTCCCCTGAATCCGAAGTCTGCGGCGAACTTATAAAGCTTTCACAAACGGAGGTTTATCTGGATTTGGGAGCTTATAACGGCGACACGGTGCAAAAATTCATCAAAGCCTGCTCAAATAATTTCAGGAGTATTTATGCCTTTGAGCCAAGCGAAAAGAACTTCAGGCGTCTGAGGGAAAATACCGATGCTTCAGACGGCAGGATCCGTCTTTTTAACGGCGCGGTATGGAGTAAAAACGGTTTCCTGCCGGTTACAAACGGTTCGGGGCGTATGGTTTCCGTCACCCCGGACGGTGAAAAAACCGTTGAATGCTTTTCTGCCGACGATGCCGTTCCCGAAAACGCCACCCTTATCAAGCTTGACGTCGAGGGCGCTGAAAAGGAAGCCATAACCGGCGCTGAGCGTCATATTAAAAACGGCGCGAAAATTATATGCGCGCTTTACCACCGCAATGAGGATATGTTTGAAATTCCTTTGCAGCTGTTAAAAATTAATCCCGGGCTGAAGCTGTTCATACGGCATCAGCTTTACATACCGGCATGGGAAACTAATTTATACGCACACCTATAATAATTAACAATTAAAAATTAACAATGCAGGTATACCGCCTGTGGCGGTATAATTATTATAAATGGCTTTTAACTATATGTACTATAAGCAGTTGTAATTCTGCTTATAAACTTATTCAGGTTACTTTACATAATGTATAATATAATTAACAATCAATATTATATAATATATACCGCCTAGACGGCAAAGAAACGGAAAATTTTATGAAACGTACGGAAATAGGTAAGTTATTTAAGGATACTCAGAATTATATGGAAACGGAGTTATTAATATGCGGCTGGGTAAAATCAATCCGAATCAGCAAGGGCATTGCCTTTATCGCTGTGAGCGACGGGAGCTTTTTCACCCCCCTGCAGATTGTAGCCGAGGAAAATAAGCTTGATAACTTCGCCGATGTTTCAAAGCTTAATACGGGAGCCGCAATATCGGTAAAGGGCAGGCTTGTAATTACGCCCGGTTCAAAACAGCCGTTTGAAATAAATGCTTCCGGTG
>DBCY01000061.1:5879-23620 GCA_002293295.1 Ruminococcus sp. UBA946
TATCTGAGGACGATTTCTCATCTTCGTATGCGGACGAATACCTTTCAGGCAGTATTTAAAATCCGTTCGGCGGCGGCACAGGCTATCCACAGGTTCTTCGCCGAAAACGGCTTTTGCTATGCCCATACTCCGGTTATAACAGCCAGCGACTGCGAGGGCGCCGGTGAAATGTTCAGCGTCACGTCATTTGATTTAAACAGTCCCGCGCGCGGTGAGGACGGAAGCGTTGATTATTCCGCCGATTTCTTCGGCAAACATACATCGCTTACCGTTTCGGGTCAGCTTGAGGGCGAATGCATGGCAATGGCATTCGGAAAAATCTACACCTTCGGTCCGACATTCAGGGCTGAAAAATCCTACACCCCCCGTCATGCCGCCGAATTCTGGATGGTCGAACCCGAAATCGCGTTTGCCGGTCTTGAAGAAGACATGGAGCTTGCCGAAAAAATGCTCAAGTATGTTTTAAGAGCTTTGACGGACGAATGCCCGAACGAGCTTAAATTCTGCAATGATTTTTATGACAGGTCCCTGCTTGGAAAACTAACAGCCGTTATTAACTCGGATTTTGCAATATGCGCCTATACGAAAGCGGTTGGGCTTTTAGAGGAATCACAGGAAAAATTTGAATACCCCATTTCCTGGGGCTGTGATTTGCAAACGGAGCATGAACGCTTTCTGACAGAAAAAATTTACGGCTGTCCCGTTTTTATTACCGATTATCCCAAAGAAATCAAGTCGTTTTATATGCGGCTCAACGACGACGGGAAAACCGTAGCCGCTATGGATTTGCTTGTTCCGGGGGTCGGCGAGCTTATCGGGGGAAGCCAGCGCGAGGAACGCCTGGATTTGCTTTTATCACGCATGGAAGAGCTGGGGATTAATTCGTCTGATTATGACTGGTACCTTGACCTTCGCCGCTACGGAGGGGTTAAGCACGCCGGCTTCGGACTCGGCTTTGAACGCCTTATAATGTATGTCACGGGCATTGCCAATATCCGGGATGTCATTCCTTTCCCCCGCACGGCGGGTTCGGTATATTGAGTGAGGATTCAGGGTTTAGGAGGAAGGAGCAAGGTTTTTTATGCGGTATACTATTATCGGCGGAGTAAACGGAACAGGAAAAAGCAGTTTTACCGGCGTAATCAGAGCCGAAAAGGATGATTTGGGAATCATTCTTGATATTGATAAATTAAATGCCGAAAATAACGGCAATAAAATTGCGGGAGGTAAAATTGCGTCTGTAAAAATAAACGAATGTTTAAAAAACGGTTATTCCTTTACGCAGGAAACCACCCTTTCGGGAAATAAAACAGTAAGAACAGCGAAAGCGGCAAGGGATTTGGGGTATACGGTCAAGCTTTACTACATAGGGCTTGATACTGCCGCGGAAAGCTTGAAACGCATTAAAAACCGGGTTGAAAAGGGAGGTCATGACATACCGGAGGAAATTGTACAAAAAAGGTTTGAAAACCGTTTTAAATCCTTAAAGGCTGTTTTACCGTACTGCAACAATGCTGTTTTTTATGACAACAGCAACGGTTTTACCGAGGTAGCCGAATATAAAAACGGCAGAATCTGCATAAAAACAGAAAACATACCGGAATGGATTAATGAACTGCTAAACGCTTATTAAATTATACGATCATTAACAAAGGCGGACTTAATGGAAAACAAAAATATAAACCCTTTAACAGCCGGCACGCCTGTAAGCGCGCTTTCCGGAGTAGGCGTTAAAAGGGCTTCGCTTTACAATAAAATCGGAATTTATACTTTGGGTAATTTAATTGAATATTATCCCAGAAGTTATATAAATTATTCCCAGCCTTTAAAAATTCAAACCGCCCCCTTAAATGAAAACTGCGCCGTAAAGGGATTAATAACTAAAAAGCTTCCGGCGGCGCGAATCAAGGACGGGCTTATACTATACAGGGTTATCATTCAGGATGATTCCGGTTTAATGACGGTGACCTTTTATAACAACAGCTATACATATGATGCCTTAAAACTGGGAGAGGAATTTGTTTTTCACGGGAAAATGCAGGGGGGATTTATCCGCCGGGAAATGAACTCGCCGTCATTTGTCAGGGCTTCGTCCGGATACCTTATCAAGCCTGTCTACCGCCTTACCGAAGGGCTTACCGGCAATATGGTCATAACAAACGTCAGATACGCCCTTGAAAACATTTCGAAAAATTATTACGAGGACTGCCTGCCGTTCGGGCTGAGGCAGTATTATGAGCTTTGCAGTTTTGAATTCGCAGTAAAAAACATACATTTCCCGTCTGATGAAAACTCATGCGCCATTGCCGGGAAGCGCCTTGCCTTTGAAGAGCTTCTGATTTTACAGCTTGGAATGGCTGTGCGTAAAAACAGGAACAGACAAATGTCATCATGCAAAATGAAGCCGGATGACGATGCCCTGCGTGAATTTTGCGCGGCTCTCCCGTTTGAGCTTACAAACGCCCAGAAAAAAGCCGCGGCTGAAATTACGGAGGATATGTGTAAAGACATGCCTATGAACAGGCTTCTTCAGGGAGACGTCGGTTCGGGGAAAACCGCCGTTGCCGCCGCAGCCGCCGCTCTGGCATATAAAAACGGTTTTCAGACCGCCGTGATGGCGCCGACCGAAATACTGGCGCGTCAGCACCTTAAAACAATGTCTTCGCTGCTTTCGCCTCTGGGGATTAACGTCTGCTGCCTGACCGGCTCGCTCAAGGCGAAGGAACGCCGTGAAATCAACGAGAAAATTAAAAACGGCGGATATCATGTCATTACGGGCACCCACGCCCTTATTTCCGATACAACCGAATTTGAGAAGCTGGGGCTGGTCATAATGGATGAGCAGCACCGTTTCGGCGTTAATCAGCGGGCTATGCTTGCCGGAAAGGGTGAAAACCCCCATAAGCTTGTTATGTCGGCTACTCCCATTCCCCGCACCCTTGCACTCATTATTTACGGCGACCTGGATATTTCAGTCCTTGATAAGCTTCCTAAGGGACGGCAGGAGGTGAAAACCTTTGCGGTCACCTCAAAGCTCCGCGACAGGGTATTCGGCTTTATAAAAAAACAGCTTGACGAAGGCAGGCAGGCTTATATTATATGTCCTTTGGTTGAAGAAGGAACAAACGAAGCCAAGGCGGCTGAATCATATGCGGAAAAGGTAATGAAGGGTTTTTTCACAGGATATAAAACAGGGCTTTTACACGGTAAAATGTCAGGCGCCGCAAAGGAAAAAGTTATGTCGGATTTTAAGGACGGGGAATACGGCATTCTTGTTGCCACTACTGTTGTCGAGGTCGGCGTGGATGTTCCCAACTCAGCCGTTATCCTTATTGAAAACGCCGACCGGTTCGGGCTTTCTCAGCTTCATCAGCTCAGAGGCAGGGTGGGGCGGGGTTCAGCACAAAGCTACTGCATACTGATAGCCGGGGAGGTTAATGAAGATTCCCGCAGGCGGCTGGAAATCATGACAAAAGTAACGGATGGTTTTAAAATTTCCGAATATGACCTTAAAATGCGCGGAGCGGGCGATTTTTTCGGGGAACGGCAGCACGGCCTTCCTAAAATGAAAATCGCCGATATAGGCGCAGACAGCGGCTTGTTATTAAAAACAAGCCAGGCGGCAAAAAAGCTCATAAAGAACAGTCCCGGTCTGGAGCTTTATCCTAAACTAAAAGCTGCCGCCGAGGAAATATTTGTAAGAAGCGGTGAAAACAGCATGAATTAAATGAATTCTTAATGAATATTAACATAAATATAGACAGATTTAAAAGAATTTAAAAACCCCTTGAAACATGGCATTTTTATGGTATACTAAATTATAACGGAAATAAAAATAATAAGAACCTGTTCCCATAGGCGTAAATATTTTTTACTATAGGAACATATTCTAAATCAATTCGGAAAGAAGGTTCATTATATGAATGTTGCTGAAAATTACTTATTATGGTGTGAAAAGACTGTTAATGACGCCGCTTTGCAGGATGAGCTCAAAGAGATTGCAAATGACAGCGAGGCTGTAAACGACAGGTTTTACCGCGAACTCGAATTCGGCACGGGGGGGCTGCGCGGTATTATAGGAGCGGGTTCTTACAGGATGAATATTTATACGGTCCGCAGGGTTACGCAGGGTCTTGCCCGTTATATTAACGAAACCTTTAAGGAAAACCCCTCTGCAGCTATTGCATACGACAGCCGCATTAATTCCGATGTTTTCGCCAGGGAAGCGGCAGGGGTACTTGCGGCAAACGGCATTGCGGTACATATTTACAGCGAGCTTATGCCTACCCCGATGCTTTCATATGCCGTAAGGGCTTTGGGCTGTTCCGCGGGGATTGTCATAACGGCAAGCCATAACCCGGCAAAATATAACGGCTATAAGGTTTACGGCTCCGACGGCTGTCAGCTTACCCTTGACGCCGCTGAAACCGTCCTTGACAATATAAACAGCATCCCCATGTTTGACGGAACCGAATATATCGGCTTCGAAGAGGGGCTGTCCGGCGGAATTATAAAATATATCCCCCAGGACGTTATAAACGGTTATATCGAAGAGGTTTACAAACAGGGGATTAATACAGCTCTCGTTCCCGAAAGCGGATTAAAGGTCGTTTACACCCCCCTTAACGGGGCGGGGAACAAGCCTGTACGCGCTATTCTCGATAAAATCGGCGTCAGCGATGTTACCGTCGTTAAGGAACAGGAGAACCCGGACGGGAACTTCCCGACATGTCCGTCCCCAAACCCTGAAATCAGAGAAGCCCTTGCGCTGGGGCTGGAGCTGTGCAAAACCGTTAAACCTGACCTGCTGCTCGCCACTGACCCTGATTCCGACCGCGTAGGTATAGCCGTTCCGTCCGGCGGCGGATATGAACTTTTCACCGGCAATGAAGTCGGGGCTATGCTTTTGGAATATATATGCTCCGAAAGGACCAGGCTGGGCACTATGCCGGAGAACCCCGTCGCGGTTAAAACGATTGTTACCACCGATATTACAAGAGCTATAGCAAAGGAATACGGCGTTGAAATAACCGAAGTCCTTACAGGGTTTAAATTTATCGGCGAACAGATTGGTCTGCTCGAAGAGAAAGGCGAGGAAAACCGCTATATTTTCGGATTCGAGGAAAGCTACGGTTATCTTGCGGGAACCTATGTGCGCGACAAGGACGCCGTAGTAACCTCAATGCTTATATGCGAAATGGCGGCTTTTTACCGCACGAAGGGGATTTCCCTAATACAGGCACGGGAAAATATGTATAAAAAATACGGTGTTTATACGCATACCCAAAAATCATTCCAGTGCGAGGGTGAAACCGGTATGCAGAGAATGTCTGAAATAATGAACGGGCTGCGTGACGAAACACCCGAAGCAATCGGAGGCTTAAAGGTCATAAGGTTCGATGATTACCTGAAAAGCGTTTCGGTCGACACAGCCACGGGGAATAAAACCGGACTGAACCTTCCTAAATCAGATGTCCTCGCGTTCATGCTGACGGATAACGCGTCCGTGGTACTGCGTCCGTCGGGAACAGAGCCTAAAATCAAGGCTTATTATACGACTACGGGAGCGTCAAAAAATGAAGCGGATGCGCTTGAAGAAAAAATTTCAGCTGATTTCCGGAAAATTATAGGATTTTAAATATTTGAAAGGAATTTTATTATGCTTTTAAAAAAGAAATATATCAGAGTATTGGTTTCATTTATTCTGGGGGCTTTTGTCTTAGCCGGATGCGAAGGGGAGCCTTATAACGGTGAAAATTCCCGTGAAGTAACAGGCGACGCTGAGATACTGAATTTCAATATGCCGGAGAACGGTGAAAAAATCGCAGTAATAACCTTTAAGGATTACGGCGTTGTCAAGGCAAAGCTTTTTGCCAACGCCGCTCAGAAGGGAACCGAAAACTTCATAGGTCTTGCCGAAATGGGTTATTATGACGAGCTTATTTTCCATAGGATTATACCTAATTTTATGAACCAGGGCGGCGACCCCAGGGGCAACGGCACTGGTGGACAGAGCTTCTGGGGCGATAAATTCGAAGGGGGAATTCCCGAAGGGCTTTATCATTTCAGCGGAGCGCTGGCATATGCCAACTCGGGTTCCACATCAACCAACGGCAGCCAGTTCTATATTGTGAATACTCCGGCGGATTATATTTATTACGGCGGGTATACCGGTGAAAACGGGCAGACGGTTTATTTTGAAAATTTCGAGGAAGCGAATATATCTCTTCCCGAAAATGTAAAGGATAAATATAAAGAAGTCGGCGGAGTTCCTTTCCTTGACGGCGGATATACTGTTTTCGGTCAGGTTTTTGAGGGACTTGACGTTATCCGTGAAATAGCAAAGGCAGAAACCGACGAAAATGACAAGCCGCTTACTCAGGTTCTTATGGAATCGGTTAAAATCGAGGACTACCAGGGGTAGTAGTTAGAGAATAGTAACTAGCAGCTAGTACCAATTAATAATTAAATTAATTAACAATTAACAATGAACAGTGAACAATGAAAAAGTTATTAATTTAATTCATCGCCGCAGGCGATACCGAAATTGTTAATTGTTANNCTGAATAATTGAAAAATGCCGTCACTGTTTTGTGACGGTATTTTTTACTTTCGGCATTGATGAATGTATTAATGCATATACTTTGACATGATTATTATTAAAATAAAAGAAAGGTATGATTTTCATGGCTTCATATAACGAAAATAATTACTATCCCTTCAGCGCTGTTCCGCTTGGTTTTCCTAATAATTCGTTAAGCCCGGATATAAGCGAATACACAATGTATTTCCATCACGACAAGCACTATCAGGGTTATGTTGACAAGCTGAACGGTCTGCTGAAGGAGTATCAGATAATGCAGCACATTACTCTGTCAGAGCTTACTCAGATTGAGGACACCGATATAAGGAACAATGCGGGAGGGGTATATAACCACGAGCTTTATTTCGGCAGTCTTTCTCCCGACAAGAAGACAATGCCTGATTTTGTGACCGAAAGGCTTGATAAGAATTTCGGTTCAGCCGATAATTTCTTTAAGGAACTCAAGGAAGCGGCGCTTTCACAGTTCGGCTCGGGTTATGCCTGGCTTGTTCAGTCTGTTGTTAAGGAGAATGAATCTGACAATTCGAGTTCAAGTAAAAAATTAAGCATTATTAAGACGGATAACCAGAATACGCCCGACCTTTTAAAATATAAAATTATCCTTCCTGTTGACGTCTGGGAGCATGCTTATTATCTTGACAGGCAAAACCGCCGCAATGAATATATTGACGCATTCTTCAATGTTATAGACTGGGATACGGCAGAAGCGCGCATGAAATCCACAGGATAAATAATTCAGCATATATTTTTTAAAATAATCAAATAAACAGGGGGGTAAAATTACCCCCCCCGCTCATAAGAAAACGGTTTTATCTTATAAAAAACCAGCCGGAAGAATAAGAATTTGTTTAAACTCCTAATTCCTCACTCCTCATTCCTGATTCCTTTAAGCCAGTCTCTCCTCAAGCCTGGAAAGCTCCTGTGCAAGTTCTTCCGGCAGGGTGTCTCCGAAGCCGGCGTAAAACTCCTTAATACCCTTTATGTCCTCAAGCCATAAGGAGCTGTCTACGGAAAGCAAATCCTCAAC
Organism: Ruminococcus sp. UBA946; assembly: GCA_002293295.1. Taxonomy (GTDB): domain Bacteria; phylum Bacillota; class Clostridia; order Oscillospirales; family Ruminococcaceae; genus UBA946. The sequence goes on from DBCY01000061.1 coordinate 13,511, forward strand.
CGTTTCGTATGAAATTCCGTCAAGACCTTCAATGTTTATATCATTAGCTTTGGGTTCATAGCCGATTGCGGTTTTTTCAGCCTCGGCATTGCCGTCGCAGCGTTCGATAATCCAGTCGAGAACCCTCATGTTATCGCCGAAGCCGGGCCATATGAATTTACCCTCTTCATCGGTGCGGAACCAGTTTACATTAAAAATTTTAGGAGCTTTGTCGCCCAGTTTTTTACCCATTTCAAGCCAGTGAGTAAAATAATCGCCCATATTGTATCCGCAGAACGGGAGCATTGCCATAGGGTCGCGGCGGACAACTCCCACTGCTCCTGCGGCTGCGGCAGTGGTTTCGGAAGCCATGATGGAGCCTACAAAGGTACCGTGCTGCCAGTCAAAGGACTGGTAAACAAGGGGGGCTGTCTTTGCGCGCCTGCCTCCGAAGACGATAGCGTCAACGGGAACGCCCTTGGGGTTGTTGAATTCGGGCGAAATGCAGGGGCAGTTCTCAGCCGGGGCTGTAAACCTTGAATTGGGGTGGGCAAGCTTTCCGCCGTTTGCGGTATATTCCCTGCCGTTTACCTTAGCACCCTTCCATTCCGTTGCGTTTTCGGGCGGATTCTTGTCAAGACCCTCCCACCATACGGTATTGTCGTCATTGTTAATGGCAACGTTGGTGAATATAGTATTCTTCCTTGTTGAGGCAAGGGCATTGTAATTGGATTTCTCGTTTGTTCCCGGGGCAACGCCGAAAAAGCCCTTTTCGGGGTTTATTGCCCACAGCCTGCCGTCCTCTCCCTGTTTTAGCCATGCAATATCGTCGCCTACGGTATAAACCTTATAACCTTTTTTCACATACCCCTCGGGAGGAATAAGCATGGCAAGATTGGTCTTTCCGCATGCCGACGGGAACGCGGCGCAGACATATTTCGTATTGCCGTCCGGCTTTTCAATGCCCAGAATAAGCATATGCTCAGCCATCCATGACTCGTTCCTGCCCTGATATGAAGCGATTCTGAGGGCAAAACACTTTTTGCCGAGAAGAACGTTTCCGCCGTATGCCGAATTGACCGACCAAATCGTGTTATCCTCCGGGAAATGGCATATATACCTGTTTTCAGGGTCAACGTCAGCTTTTGAGTGAAGCCCGCGGACAAAGTCGTTTGAGGTACCCCCAAGGTTTTCGAAGGCTGCCTTGCCCATACGGGTCATTATATTCATGTTAAGTACGACATAAATCGAATCGGTAACCTCAACGCCCACTTTGGCAAGAGGGGAGCCTATGGGACCCATGGAATACGGGATTACATACATTGTTCTGCCCTTCATAACGCCGTCGTAAAGGGGGGTAAGCTTTGCATACATTTCGGCAGGGTCGCACCAGTTATTGGTGGGACCGGCGTCTTTTTTATTTTTTGTACAGATGAAGGTTCTGTCCTCAACTCTGGCTACGTCATTGGCAAGGGTTCTGTGATAAAGGCACCCGGGAAGCTTTTCCTGATTAAGCCAGAAAAGCTTATCCCTGCTGTCGTCGGGAAGCTCCGTAACTTCTTTCGTCAAAGCTTCCAGCTGTTCTTGTGAACCGTCTATCCATACGATTTTATCAGGCTTTGTCAGGGCGGTCATTTCCTCCACCCATTTGTTTACATTCGGATTGTTAGTCAAAGACATAAGCGGCACGCTCCTTATAATTTAAAAAATCAAAATTTTCCACAAATACTATTATAGTGCAAACCGCAGGAAAAATCAAGGGGATTTATAAGTTTTTCAGAAAATATTTTAAATCTGAAATATTGACAGAACGAAAAAACATCCTGAGTATTTGGAAAATAATGAAATACTGGTTGATATAACTCAAGTTTTTCTGAAGATAAAAAACAATAATTGATTTCCCATAAAAACCCGCCGTCCGGTTTCCAGCCCGGACGGCGGATTACTTTTCGCAGGGTTTATATTAATACCGCATTAAGCAGATATTTCCTGGAACACAAACCCTGCTTTTGGATTTATATAAACATATTCAAGTCAAATTCTCATAAGACGACTGCAGATATTAAAAGGCTTTTCATGTCATGTGCGGCGGCGGTTTAATTCCTCCGCCCTGTGCCCGACTATTAACCGTTTAATATCCGCTGTTTGAAAATTTGTTCCTGAATACGATTTACTGTATTAATTTAACCTGAATGAAAAACAATATACCATATAAATTTTGCTAATTGATTTTCTTGTATTTTATAAATTTATACCGTAATACTATTATATCCCAAGCGATATAAAAGTCAAGAACAAATTAATTACAAAAAAATTACAATTACCTGTCGGCAGTCAAAGCGTTTACTTCGGACGACAAGGCATTTATTTCAGGGTCGCCGGGATTAAGCTCCGAATAGTCAAGCAGAAGCTTCGAAGCCATAGCGTTATAGCCTATGTAAATCATGCCCCGGATTTTTTCCTTTATCTGACTGCCCAGAATATCAATTTCGGCTTCGTAAGCCGATAAACCGGCGGGATACATTTTCGCCCTGTATCCTTCTCCGAAGATTTCCGCAGCCGCGGGATAAACATTTCTGAGCGAATTATCCGTCCTTAACGCCTTTTTCAAATAATCCATAGCCTTTTCCCCATCCATACTCTTTAAATTTTCCGCCGCCCTGAAGCAGTAATAAGCCGCTTTGTCCGAATCCGGCAGGCTGACAATCATACCGTCATTTATATACTCAGGATTAACCGCCGTATAGATATAGTTTTTCTGCAGCGCCGCATATAAAACAAACAAATCATAAACATCCCTGCTTTCTTTTACTGCGGAAAACAGAAACCTTATAACAGCGATGAACCATACCTGCTCTTTGAACGGTATTCCCCCGGCATCTTCAAGGTACTGTATTAATACCCGCAGGAAATCCTTTTTGTCTGAAATATTGTCATAGTATTCCTTAAACCCGTACGGGTTTATTTTTGAAATTACAGGAGATACGGCGTTTCCCGATTTCAGGGAAAAATAAAGCAGGCCGGCTGAATAAACGGGCAGAATCTTAAATTCCGAAATAAAATTTATAACTTCATGAACGTCAAAGCCGTTTCCGCAGTAATACATTTTATTCATTTCCACGAATTTTATGAAATTATAAGGGGGGGAATACTCGTTTATAAAATTGTACGCGTAATTAATCAGCTCTGCCTTTTCGTCAGTATTATCATTTTCCCCCACGGCTTTAATAAGGTTATACTCGAACATCCTCAGGCATTCGTCGAAGTCCTTAATCTGCCCGAACAGGGTTTTTATAATGGAATACTTACCTGTTCCTTTTGCTATTTCAAAATCGTAACCTATTAATTTACTGACATACCGGTAACCTGTGTGCTTTATAACCGTATTATACGGGACGGCGTTCCTTTTTTCATACGCCGTGCTGAATTTTCCGGCTTCAATAAGACTTCCTATGAAAATTATGTTTATATTGACAAATTCTTCATTACCCGTGAACCTCGGGGCGCATAAAAGCACCTCGGCAATATTGTATTTCCCCTTTTTATATGTTTTGTACAACTCATTGTATTTACCGCATTCGTCCCGGACGGCTTCCTTCATTTCAAGCTTAAGGTATGTATAAACGCTCAGAGCCGCTATTTCAAGGTCGGTAACAATAAAATCCTCAATATTCCGGCTGTCATTCCTCAGCCTGCGGTATTCGTTTATGACTTCCAGAGCTTTTTCATATTTCTTTTCGTTGTACCACGCTAAAGCGCACAGCTTAAGCAGGACAAACTCCGCATATTTATTAACCTTGTATTTTTTATTGATTTCAATGCCCCGTCTGCAGCATTCGGCGGCTTTGGCGTTGTCAAACCCGAAATAGCTGTCAAAAAGCTGAATATACGGTGAAACGTCGTCGTCCTTTTCGGCAATGCGCTTTTCTATCAGCTCAAGGTTGCGTTTCCTTTTGTTTTCATGGTCTCCCGGATTTAAATTAACATACCCGAAATGATGAACAAAGGAGTTAAGAAGCTTTATAGGCTCCCCAGCCGTATTAAGGTATTCATGAACGGGATTGACAAACCGGGTATTCATAAGCCGTTTTGTCAGGCGCAGGGCGGTATAGTCAATATAATGTCCGTTTATATCCTTTGTTGTATAGTTTCTCTGTATATAAACAGCGGAATTATACTTTCTGTATTCACCCGATTTGAAAAAATCAATAAGCCCGCCGGAATCCCCGAACCATTCGTCGGCGTCGACGAACATGAACCATTCACCCGAGGACGCTTCTAAAGATACGTTCCTTGCCGCGGAAAAATCCTTGCACCATTCAAAATGAAGAACTTTATCGGCATATTTCCCGGCAATTTCAACAGTGCTGTCTGTCGACCCCGTGTCGACAATAATAAGCTCGGACTGAACAGCGTTTCTTACAGGCTCCAGTGATTTTAAGCACCTTTCAAGGTTTTCAGCCTCATTCTTAACAATCATCCCGATTGATAAAACCATAGATGAACCAGCCCTTCATAATGATTAATAATTAATAATTAATAATNNCCTGCGGCGGTATGATTTTTATAGAAACGCTGTTTATAACATTCCGGTTATGCCTGCCTATGTTTTAAATACTTCATTTTTAAGGCTGGGTATTTCCCTGTCGGACGGGTTTATTTCCTCATATTCCTTTATCAGGGAAACGGCTTCGGTTATTTTACCCTGCGAAATAAACATACGGATGTTCTTTTTTACCTGCATACCAAGAGCTTCAAATTCGGACATTGCTTTTTCCGGAGCCTTAACACCAGGCTTTCCGGCTCCCGGATTAATTCCGGTATAAATTTTATCAAGCCTTTCTGAGGTAACAATATCACCTCTTTCGGAGGCTTCGCTGATATATTGTTTTATTATTCCGAGGACGCTTTCGAAATCTGCGGGGGTATTCCCGCTCTGTAAATAATCAGCCGACTTAAAGCAATAATATCCGAATAAAACAATATCGGAAAGGCTGGAAATCATATCGTCGTTTATAACATCTTCGGAATAAATATTAACAGTATAACAGCACATATATTTTATGAATTTTAATAAAAGGGACGTCTTTAATTTGCTTTCAACGTTTTTATTTGCTGATAGGGTATATAATATCAGTTCCGAAAACCATAGCTGACCGGAATTGTCAGAAATATCGCCGATTACGTCGAGGTAACCGTCCAGGGCGGCTGGAAAATCCTTTTTGAAATTTATATTGGCGTAGTAATATTTAAGATCACGGGAGTTAATTTTCGGTATGAGCTTTTCACAGGGCAGTCTGAATTTCAGCATAAAATAAAGCAAATCGGACAGCATGACATGAACGTTATCCATATCGCCGGCAATACTCAGCGCATTTTCAGCCGTTTTAGGACTGCATATGAAAGTAAAGTACATCGTCACTGCTTTTTTATAGACAGCGGACGTATTACATCCTAGAGTGTTTTCATAAAGAAAAGCTATGTAACCCTTTTTATCTTTTATTTCCCCGGAAATCTGCTTTATGAGCATTTCCTCAAAAATATCAGCGGCGGTTTTTTCGTCCCTGATTTGTGAGAATACGCCTGTTATAACCGAATACTCCTTAAGCTCGCAGGCTATTTTTACGTCGTAGGAAAGCCTGAAATAAACATACTTATAATCGAAGCATTCAATCATGAACTTATAAGGCGTGTTCCTTATGTATTTCAGCGCTTCTCCGTATCTTTTATAGTTTACCAGCCTTTCAATTACAATACAGTTATTGTTGACAAACTCCCTGTCGTCAGCAAACATAGGAATAGCCATCCTTATGTCAGGGGTGCGGTGCTTTCCGGCTTTGTACTGGTTATAAAGTGAAATATACTTGTCGGCTGTCTCAATAAGCGGTTCCGCATTACCGGTTTTGCTGTATATTACCAGCATAAGCCCGTACATGTCTATATCCGTAAAAATAACCCTGTTCTGTTCTTTCCTTCTTTTTTTCAGTTCGAAGTATTCGCCGCAGACCGAAACCGCCCTGCCGATATCACCTTTCGTATACCATGCCGACGCAATCGACTTAATAAAAATATAGTCGATGAACTCATTCCTGCCCTTATTGGCTTTTATTCCGTCCCGGCAGGCTTTTTCGGCTTTTTCGGGGTCGACTCCGTTATACATATCGAAAAGCTGTAAAAATGAAAGCACATAGTTACTGCCGTTTTTTTCTATTTGCCGCCCGAGCATTTCGATATTACGCGCCCTTTTTTTGCTTTCTCCGCCGCTGTTAAGCTCCACATAACCGAAATGGTGGACAAAGGCGCCGAGCGATTTTATAGAATTCATGGGCGTGTTCAGAACCTCATGAACAATATTTTCAAACCTGGTGCCGGGCAGGATTTTAGTCATCCTGGCGACAATGCCGTCCACATAATTGGAATAAACGCCGGCATATTTATAATTTCGCTGGATATAATCCGCCCTGGTAAAATTTTTATATTCCCCCGACTTAAAGAACTCAATCAGCTCTGTGCAGTCGTCAAACCATTCGTCTCCGTCGAGGTATAAGAACCATTCGCCCTTGGCGTCCCTTAATGATTCGTTACGGGCGGCTGAAAAGTCGCCGCACCACTCAAAATGCCTGATTTTATCGGTATATCTCCTTGCGATTTCAACGGTTCCGTCCGTTGAACCTGTGTCTACAATAATTAATTCCGTATCAATAGCATTCCTGACGGGTTCAAGTGAATTCAGACACCTTTCAAGGTTTTCAGCTTCGTTTTTAACAATCATACCGATAGTAAGCAGCATATAAAAGTCACCTTTCAGGAATCAGGATTAAGGACAGATTTTTATCGTATAATTAATTATAACAAAAAGATTACAAATAATCAAGCATTATTGGCAATGTACATAAATTACCTGAAATAATGCAGGAGCAGGGTATTACCTTTTTGAATCGGGAATACCGTATCAGACTTTAATGATTTTATATCTTTCAGATTGTGCAATGCATAATAAACAGATACAAATATCATGGGAATAAATGAGCGGTAAAAAGCCGCTCTTTTTGCCGTATTTTATCGAGTGTCTTATTGTTACCTAAAATAAGCAGTAATACAGGCTGTATTTCTCAGAAATGAGATATACAGCCTTTAAATTATAAATACTTAAGTATTGGATTTTATAAATCATCAATTTTATCCAATAATGCTCTGATAATTGTAATAAATCTATTGACTTTGGATTTATTCTTAGTTTTAAGGATTTCTGTAATATTTATAAATAAATTTTCGTTTGTTTCCATAGAGTCAAAAAGCAAATAATCCAAACTTACATTCAGTGAACGGGCTATTTTAAAAATTGTATCTACAGACGGTATCCGGGTTGCCCGTTCGACATGACCGATATGGGAAGTTGTTAAACCGCACGCTTCGGCAAGTTTATCCTGAGTAAGGTTTTTACTTTCCCTGGCTTGTTTAACTCTGAATCCCAGTGCGAAATAATCAACTTCCTTAACCATAAAAACTTCACCTCTATATTATGGTTATTAATTAACTTAGTCTTCCGACCAAATAATCAATACTGACATTATAATAATCAGCAAGCTTTATTATGATACTTAACGGTATTTCACGTTCTCCGCGTTCATATTTGGAATAAAGCGACTGGTCACATATCAGATATTCTGAAATCTGTTTCTGCGTTAAATCGTTATCTTCTCTCAGCTCTCTTATCCTCAATTTCACTTTAATCACCGAAATTATTATACAATATTTTTATATAAACTATTGACAAATAGGACTAATAGTCCTATAATACAGTATATACATTTATTTAAGCAGTAATACAATTTAATAAACAGATACAAATATCAAGGGAATAAACCGCTCTTTATTAAGTATTATTTAAGTATGAAATTATTCTATAATGATATTGACATTTGTGGGTATATATGTTATAATGATATTGACCCCACAAAAGGAGGTGTTTTTGCGGGAGAAAAGAAAATGGGTCGTCCTACTGAAAACCCCAAAAATGCCACAATAAAATTCCGGATTGATGACTGCACAAGTAAAAAATTAGATGAATGCAGTTTTAGAATGAAAGTATCTAAATCCGAAGTATTAAGGCTTGGAGTTCATAAAGTACATGACGACCTTAATAAAGAATAACGAACACCCGCCCCTCCGGTCAGAGATGAAGCGAGTGTTCATGTGAAGATAGGCATATAATGCAAATCTCAAGGGCATTATATCATATTTTCCGGAAAAAGTCAAATGAAAATTTTGAAGGTAATACATAATGTCTATTTTTGAATTGTTATACTACGGTAAAATAATTCCTTTTGAACGGGGTTCGGTACAAAGCCCCGAATATCTGAAAAATGAGCTTAAAATCGACGCTGAAAGGGACTATTTCAACGGAAAACTATCCCCTGCCGACCATGAACGTTTCCGTAATCTGGAAGACCTTTTTTCTCAGGCTTCAAAAGCCGATGAAATTAATAATTTCGCCTACGGCTTCACAATGGGCGCGCTTATTATGCATGAAATTATGGAAGGCAAGGAAAAAATAATACAGAATTGTATGGAATAAAGAACAAAACCTACCATGATTCAAATATATTCATAAACCGCACCCTGTAAACAGCTATTGCTTACAGGGTGCGGTTATATTATTATTCAATCTACTACCTCGTAACACCTAAAAGTTTCGATATTATAATTAAAATCATACCGCCGCAGGTGGTATACNNTTTTAATTGTTAATTGATACTACCTGTCAAAAGCGTCCTTGATTTTGTCGAAGAAGGATTTCCGCTTATTATAATTATCATCGCCGACGGCGGAGTCAAATTCCTTTAAAAGCTCCTTCTGCTTTTTACTGAGGTTTTTCGGAACCTCAATAAAAACGTGGACATACTGGTCTCCCCTGTCGCTTCTTCTCAGCCTTTTTACACCCTTGCCCTTAAAACGGAAAATCGCGCCGTTCTGCGTGCCTTCCGGTATGCTGTATTTCACCTTGCCGTCAATGGTCGGAACGGTAATTTCATCGCCGAGTACTGCCTGATAATAAGTAATGGGCATTTCGGTATGGATATCAAACCCGTCGCGCTCAAATATCGGGTCGGGCCGAACCGTTACGGTAAGATGCAAATCGCCTGCCGGTCCCCCGTTAAGTCCGTGGTGTCCCTGTCCCGAAACCTGCATTGTCTGTCCGTCGTCGATTCCTGCCGGGATTTCAACGGTAATGGTCTTAGAAACGGAAGTGCGACCGCCTCCGTGGCATTTCGGACACGGATTGGTAATGGTCTTGCCCTTTCCGCCGCACTTAGGACAGGTTTTCTGCGATGAGATATTCCCGAACGGAGTGCGCTGGGTTGTTCTCACCATACCCGAGCCGTGACAGTCGGAACAGGTTTCGGCGGACGAGCCGGAAGCCGCGCCCGAACCGCCGCATCCGGAGCATTTTTCCATGCGCGATACGCTGACGTCAACCTTCTTCCCGAAGCAGGCGTCCATAAAGCTTATGTTGATATTCGACTGAATATCCTGTCCGCGCCGGGGCGAGTTCGCGTTTGTAGAACGCCCGCCGGAAAATCCGCCGCCGAAAAAGCTCGAGAATATGTCGCTTATGTCGCCCATATCCCCGAATCCTCCGCCGAAACCGCCGAAGCCTCCTCCGCCGCCGTAGGACGGGTCTACCCCCGCGTGTCCGAACTGGTCGTAACGTCCCTTTTTTTCCGCGTCGGACAGTATTTCAAAAGCCTCGTTCACTTCCTTGAATTTGTTTTCGGCTTCGGTATTGTCAGGGTTCAGGTCGGGGTGATATTTTTTGGCAAGATTCCGGTATGCCTTTTTAATTTCATCATCAGAAGCCCCCCTGCCAACCCCGAGGACTTCATAATAATCACGTTTTTCCGCCATAAAATACCTTCCTCATTTTCTATTTGATTATATATGTATATGTACAGTTTTATAACGGGGCGGAGATGATTTATGCCCCTGCCCCAACGCCCGCAATTAATATCTCATATATTACCATATGCATGGGTTCCGTAGTACAGGAGCATTGCAGATAGTTGCTAGAGAATAGTAACTAGTACCAATTAACAATTAAAAATTAACAATTAACAATGGCGGTATACC
>DBCY01000148.1 GCA_002293295.1 Ruminococcus sp. UBA946
TTGTTCAGTACGCATTAATTAAAGAAAGGCACGGTGTCAAGATGAATTACAGTATTAAAGAGGTTGCCGAAAGGCTCAGAGGGCTTCGGGAAATCCTTAATATTTCAACGGATGAAATATGCGAAAGGACAGGAACGCCGAAGGCTGATTATGAACTGATAGAAAAGGGGGAAAAGGATTTTTCCGTCACATTCATATATAAATGCGCCGAAATCCTCGGCGTTGACATTATTGAGCTGCTGACGGGCGAGAACCCTAAACTGAAACGCTACAGCGTTGTCAGAAAGGGAACGGGGCTTCCCGTTAAAAGGCGCGAGGGATTTGAATACCAGCATCTTGCTTACTTATTCAAGGATAAAAAAATCGAACCGTTTTTGGTTATCGCCCCTTATTCGGAGGAAGAACAGGACAAGCCGGTATCGCTTTCCGTTCATGCGGGTCAGGAATTCGATTATATAATTTCGGGAAGCTTAAAGCTCAGTATTGACGGAAAGGAAAAAATTCTTTCCGCGGGGGATTCTATTATTTACGATTCGTCGGCACCGCACGGCATGATTGCCGCAAACGGCGGAAAGTGCGAATTTTTGGCTATTCTAATTTAATAATCCGGAGAGGAATGTTCATAATTATGAGGTTAAGGAATTTTAATGAGAAGTTTGTTACAGAGGGACGCGATAAAAACGGCGTTATAAATAAATTTGAAATAAACGTACCGGGTAATTTTAATTTTGCCTATGATGTAATTGATGAAATCGCAAAGACAGACCCCGGTAAAACCGCCATAATCTGGTGCAATGAAGCCGGGGAGGAGAAATACATCACCTATTCCGAGCTTTCTAAAAAGTCATGTCAGGCGGCAAATTTGCTTACGGCTTACGGAATAAAAAAGGGCGATAAGGTAATGTCCGTTTTAAAGAGGCATTATCAGTTCTGGTTTCTTGCCATGGGTCTGTGCAAAATAGGGGCGGTATTAATCCCCGCTACGAACCAGCTTCAGAAAAAGGATTATTTATACCGTTTCGGAGCGGCTGAGGTTTCCTACCTTGTAGCTACCGGAGAGGGTGATGTTACCGTAAGCGCCGGAGAGGCAATCGAAGAGTATAAAGGAATCAAAGAAAAGTTTATTGTGAGGGGCTCCTGTGACGGATGGGTTGATTTTGACGGAGAAATTGAAAAATACCCCGATACTTTTGAACGTATTGAAACCGATTCTTCCGAGGATATGCTCCTGTACTTCACATCGGGAACAACCGGGTATCCAAAAATGGTTGTCCACAGCTATAAGTACGGCATAGCTCATCTGTTTACCGCCAAGCACTGGCATAACCTCAATGACGAAAGCATTCACCTTACTATTTCCGAAACAGGATGGGCGAAAAGCATGTGGGGGAAGATGTACGGTCAGTTCCTTTGCGGGGCGGCGGTATTCGTATTTGATTTCAACCGTTTCAAGGCGGAGGACATCCTTGCGAAGATAGAGCAGTATAAAATAACCTCGCTCTGCGCTCCGCCGACAATGTTCCGTTTGCTGATGCTTGCGGATTTAAGCAAATATGACTTGTCAAGCCTTAAATACAGCACTATAGCAGGCGAGGCGCTGAGTCCCGACGTATATAATAACTGGTATAAGCAAACCGGTATTAAGCTTATGGAGGGCTTCGGTCAGACTGAAACCATTATAATCGCATGCAATGTTCCTGGGATGGAACCCAAGCCCGGTTCAATGGGCAAGGCTGTTCCCGTTTACGATGTTGATATTGTCGATTCCGAGGGGAAATCGCTCCCTGCCGGTGAAACCGGGGAAATAGTCCTTCGTACGGGTGACGCAAGCCGGGATATGTTCGGAATGTTCAAGGGCTATTATAAAAATGAAGAAGCTACAAGCTCCGTTTGGAACAAAGGTATTTATCATACGGGGGATACCGCATGGAGGGATGAGGACGGATATATCTGGTATGTCGGACGCAACGACGACTTAATCAAGGCTTCGGGTTACCGCATCGGGCCCTTTGAAATCGAAAGCGTTCTGCTTGAACACCCCGCCGTTCTTGAAGCCGCGGTAACCGGCGTTAAAGACCCGGTAAGGGGTCAGGTCGTAAAGGCTACAATCGTACTCAGAAGCGAATATAAAGACAAGGGTGACGAAAAGCTTGTAAAGGAACTCCAGGAGCATGTCAAAAATACCACAGCTCCTTATAAATACCCGCGTATAGTTGAATTTGTCAGCGAGCTTCCCAAAACAATCAGCGGTAAAATCAGGCGCGCGGAAATCCGTGAGAAGTCGGAAGAAATCAGGAGTCAGGAATAAGGAATCAGGAAATAAAAATCAGTAAAATAAATAGTTCCGGACGGCAGAATCAATTGCCGCCCGGAATTGTTGCGTTAATAATTTTATCTATCGGGGTCTTCAATTGTTATGGCTTCGAATTCCAAGGTCTGTTTATTCCTTATCAGGTCATAAACCTGGCTGACTGGTATCCTGTCGGTATAAAAGAACCAGCAGTCTGCATGATAAAACGTCACACAAATTTCCAAATCCAAATATTCACCATTGAGTTTTATATCAGATATTTCAGTCAGTGAACCTTTCGTGTAAATTGTGTTAATAATTTTAGCTTTCTCTCCTGTTTCAGGGTTATAATAAAATAAATCACCGCCGCGCGTCATAGTACCGTTAGATTGACCAGCTGTTAAAAGAAGAATCTCATTGTTAAGCCAGAGCAGGTCTTTGGAAGCAAGATTTTCTTTCGGTTTATCAAATTCGGTTATAAGCGTTTTCTGTCTTGTTGGTACATTAAATATATAAAACGGACCTAAGAAATCGTCTTCACGTGATGATTCAATGCTGGCAATACGTGTCCTGTCGGGTGATACGTCAAAATATGAATTTGACCAAACCAAAAATAGCGGGAACGGCTCGGTGTTATCGGGATATTTCACAGCAATGCTTTTGTCTGTGTCATCTTCACCAATAAGGACAAGTTCAGCGTAATCAGAAAGCTGAATCCCCGAAAGGTAATCGGATAATTTATCATGGTCATCCGGGTCAGACCAATGGTAATAAGTTTCATAATCGATAAAATCAATATCCGCTTTTATAACATTAACCCCGCCGCTAAAGACTGTGTCATAAGCCAAACGATACCCGCTGTCACCTACAAAAATAGATTCCGCCGGGTAAAAGTCAGGTATATATGTCGAATATTCGATATAATATTCATCCGGTAAATAAGACACTTCAAAAACTATATCACTGACACAAATTGTTTTATCATCTAAATAGGTTTTATATAATTTAATCCGGGGCACGGATTGATTTTTGGGGATAATTAATACTGTTTCGCTTCCCTCGCCGTATTTAATCGGGATTTTCCCTTCGTAAAGCGAAGGTTCAATATTATCCTTATAATCAATTATTAAGCCGAGCGACGAAATATCATCAGGATACGGGTCGTGTTCGGTTGCGGTTACGGCTTTGGAAGTCAAGGCGGCAGTTGTTGTTTCAGCCGTCGGGGTTGTTATAGCGGTTGTAGTTAAAGAGGTTTCTTTTTCGGTTGAATCGGCTGTTTCAATTCCCAATGAAGTAAACGGGGTTTCTGTTTCATCCGGGAGCGTTTCCGGACTGATGTTACAGCCTGCCGACAGCGCAAGGATTATTGAAAGAATAACCGGCAGTATCTTTTTATTCATAATATCATTTCCCCTTTTTGGTATACTTCTGATTCTGTTTTCAGGATATATTATAATCGGTAATTTGTCAATGGTATGTACTTAATTGAAATAATATTGTAATAAATTCTACTGGGAAACAAATTACAGCTTTTTTTCGGACGCTCCGCAGTACTATGTAATTTTCAAGTTTGCGGTATATAAAAACAAACTGCCGCCTGTTAAATAAATCAGCAGGTGGCAGTATAACTAAATATGACTAGTACCAATTAACAATTAAAAATTAACAATTAACAATGGTGGTATACCGCCTGAGGCGGTATGATTTTAATTTATAATTCGCAACTTTTAGTTGTTATGAGGTACTAGTTAAAATATATCGGTAAAATCATCGGTGTTTATAAACATATCATCACCGGTGTTATCTGAAAAACCGTCCGTATTTATTTCCTCGGTATCATCGGGCAGTTCTTTCGGAATATCATCCTTCGGGTACAGTGATTTTCTGTACATTTCAACCGCTGTTAAGTGAACCGGGGACAGTCTGTTCTCAAAGCTCATAATTTCCGATAAAAGCTTTTCAAAAGGAACAGGGTTTTCAGGAATCCCGTCTGTCGTCACGGACTGGTTTAATATTTTCTTCCATGACCTGTTAAGCATTGACGATATACTGTGGTCGCGGTTTGATAAAATGGTTTCCTTAAACTCGGAGGGAACAGGCTCTTTAAAATCATAAAGGGGTTCTATAATAATAAGCTCGTTCAGATAAGAATCAACTGCGTCACAGTATTTAAAATAATTTGCGGGAGCTCTGGTTGCGTTCATATTGGCAAGGTTCCGGTTTATGGCTGAAAGTCTTTTCCCCACATAATTGTCCGACATCCTGAATAAGAATTCGGGTGATACCATCAGTGATTTTTCTTTTGAGCCGAATATAATATTCTGCAGCTGAACCATATGAAATTTATTCTTTTTTATATTTCCGCTTTTATCTGATGAAAAAAGCCCCATATCTTTGACCGCCCTTTCCGTTCCCGTTCAGTATGAATATGCTTTAATTATAACATATAATAAATTAAGCGGCATTAATATTAGATGAACGTAAGATTAATTATAATAATACGGTAAGGAAATAAAGAATAAAACGCATATTATTTGTCATAATAGTAAAAAAACGCAGGGTATTATACTTATTGTTTGTGTATGCTGCTGAACTTAAAATAACTTGACATAATATAGTAAATATGATATAATTAATAAGCCGCTTGTCTTGGGCTGTTTAAGAAGTATAAAGCGTTTAAATGCGTTATACGCGCCTATTGTTACAGCGAGTTTGAAAAAGAAGGCAGGTACCGCAATGTACGCTATTATTGAAACGGGCGGAAAACAGTATCAGGTTGAGGAAGGCGATGAGATTTATATCGAAAAGCTTGAGGTAGACGCTGATGACACCGTTACTTTCGACAAGGTAATTGCTGTCGGAAAAGACAGCGGTCTCAATGTGGGGGTTCCCTATGTAAGCGGAGCGACTGTAGACGCAAAAGTTATAAAAAACGGTAAGGGCAAAAAAATAAACATTTTCACTTATAAGCCCAAAAAAGGTTCGTCATATAAAAGACAGGGACACAGACAGCCTTATACAATGGTAAGGATTGACGCGATAAAAGCTTAGTTTTATACCGTATCAAACTAATATTAACCGTTTATTGCATTTTTGGAGGTGTAATTTTAATATGGCACATAAAAAGGGAATGGGTTCAACCAAGAACGGAAGAGATTCCGAATCGAAACGTCTCGGCGTAAAAAGAGGGGACGGTCAGGCTGTAATCGCAGGAAATATTCTTGTCCGCCAGAGAGGGACTCATATTCATGCCGGAAACGGCGTCGGAAGGGGTTCCGACGATACTCTGTTTGCAACGGTTGACGGCAGGGTAAGATTCGAGCGTTTGGGGCGCGACCGTAAAAAGGTCAGTGTTTATGCCGAATAATAACCGGCTTGTGTTAAAAGGAGCAGTAAATCTGCTCCTTATTTATTTTTAATAAAAATAACTGATATGTATTGTAAAGATATACATTATATGTTATAATATTATGGGTAATTTGGGGTAAAATATGTTGAAATATAGTATAAGCGTTACCATAATTAAGGAGTTTATATGTTTATAGATAAAGCGGTAATTAAAATACGTTCGGGTGACGGAGGCGACGGAGCAGTGTCGTTTCACCGTGAAAAGTATGTGGCGGCGGGAGGTCCTGACGGCGGCGACGGCGGCAAGGGCGGCGATATTGTGTTTGCCGCCGACGATAATTTCTCCACGCTTATTGATTTCCGCTATAAAAGGGAGTATATTGCCGATAAGGGCCAGAACGGCTCTTCCCGCAACTGTACGGGTAAAAATGCTCAGGACTTAATTATAAAGGTTCCTCGGGGAACTCTTATACGCGACGCCGGAACGGGCAGAATTATGGCGGATATGTCGTCGGGAGGTCCGAAAGTTCTGGCGGCGGGCGGCAAAGGGGGGAAAGGAAACGCAAGGTTTGCTACTCCAACAAGACAAATCCCCAGATTTGCAAAACCGGGATTTTTAGGTGAGGAGTATAATATTTCCTTAGAGCTTAAGCTTATTGCGGACGTCGGTCTCGTGGGTTTCCCCAATGTCGGAAAATCCACGCTTATATCCGTAGTTTCGGCTGCGAAGCCGAAAATTGCCGGCTATCATTTTACTACGCTCACCCCCGTATTGGGAGTTGTTAAGGTTGACGAAGGCAAATCCTTTGTTATGGCGGATATCCCCGGACTTATCGAAGGAGCCGCCGACGGAACGGGGCTTGGTCATGAATTTCTGCGGCATGTTGAAAGATGCCGGCTGATTGTTCATGTTGTTGATGTTTCCGGTTCTGAGGGGCGCGACCCTAAAAGTGACTTTCAGATTATTAACCGGGAGCTTGCGAATTTCAGCGAGGAACTGGCTATGCTTCCTCAAATCGTTGCGGCAAATAAATGCGATATAGCTTCGGATGAGCAAATAGAAGAATTCGGGAAATTTATTACGGACAGCGGGTATAAGTTATACCCTGTTTCAGCGGCGACCACAAAAGGCACTAAAGAGCTTGTCGGGGAAATCTCGGCGGAGCTTGACAAGCTTCCTCCCGTTAAGGAATACGAGGTACAGCCTCTTACGCCTAAGGAACTTGACGAAAAGCTTGGCGCCGGAGAAAAATTTGAAATAACAGTCGGAGACGACGGTGTTTATTATGTAAAAGCCGAATGGCTTCTTCATATTATGCGCACCGTTGATATGGACGATTATTCGTCATTACAGTATTTTCAGCGCGTACTGCGCAGCAGGGGTATTATTGACAAGCTTGAACAGATGAACATAAAAGAAGGGGATACGGTAAACATATTCGGTTTTGAATTCGATTTTGTATTATAATAATATATTATTTGAGTAATTTATAATGAGAGTGTGGTAAATATTGAATTTAAGCTGA
Source organism: Ruminococcus sp. UBA946 (assembly GCA_002293295.1). Lineage (GTDB taxonomy): Bacteria > Bacillota > Clostridia > Oscillospirales > Ruminococcaceae > UBA946. Next base: position 7,165 of record DBCY01000148.1, read on the forward strand.
CGCCCTGGCGTCTTGAGTTTGCGGGGGAATTCGCTTCAATAGCAAATAATTATAATATTGCGAAATATATGAGGGATACGTTCCCTCATCCGTATACCGAAGTTACGGCGGAATGGTTTATCAGGGACTGCATTGGGGACGACCCCGGGCACAGCATTACGTATGCAATAACTTCGGACGGGAAGGTCATAGGAAGCATAGGGGTTTTTATGCGTGACGACGTATATTCAAAAAGCTGTGATTTAGGGTACTTTATTGCTGAGGAATACTGGGGAAGGGGAATTGCGACGGGCGCAATCAGGCAAATCTGCGCCGAAGCGTTCAAAAAGCTTGATACCGTCAGGATTATCGCCGAACCCTTTGCCGATAATACCGGTTCGAGGAAAGCCCTTGAAAAAGCCGGTTTTACTTTGGAGGGTATCCTGAAAAAGAGCGTATATAAGCTTGGTGAATTTCATGACAGCTGTATATATGCGTTAGTGCGCTAGTACCTCGTAACATCTAAAAATTGCGAATGATAAATTAGAATTATACCGCCGCAGGCGGTATNNTTAATTGTTAATTGGTACTAGCTACTATTCTCCAGCAACTATTAAAGGGGTGTTTATACTGGAAAAGAAGGATGTTAACCAATACAGTCCGCTGACGCTGGCGTTTTTGGGCGACGCCGTTTATGAGCAGCTTGTCCGCGAAAGGCTTGTATTAACAGCAAATGTGCCTGTCGGGAAATTACATAAAGAAGCTGTTTTAAGAGTAAAGGCGGCATATCAGTCAGCTGCGGCAGGATTAATTGAGAGGATGCTTGCCGAAGATGAGGCGGCTGTTATGAAACGGGGCAGAAACGCAACAGGCAGCACTGTTCCCAAAAAATCGAATCCGATTGAATACAGGCACGCCACCTCGCTTGAAACGCTGTTCGGTTATCTTTATTTACTGGGAAATAATAAAAGGATTCGTGAGCTGTTCGATTATATATGGGATAATACTGAATCGGAATGATGTTCTTTTCAGGCTTTAAATTATTAAACGGAGGGGTTTATTCATGTCAGGACATTCCAAATGGAGTACAATTAAAAGAAAAAAGGAAGCTACCGACGGCGCAAGAGCTAAGGTTTTCACAAAAATAGGCAGGGAAATAATGGTCTGCGTAAGGGAAAGCGGAGCCGACCCGAACAGCAACTCAAAGCTTCGGGAATTAATAGCAAAAGCCAAGTCGAACAACGTCCCGAATGAGAATATCGATAGGGTTATAAAAAAAGCGGCTGGCGGAGGCGATAAAACCAGTTATGAAGCCAATGTTTACGAAGGCTACGGTCCTAACGGAGCTGCCGTTATTGTTGAAACCCTTACAGACAACAAAAACCGCACCGCAGGCGACATACGACATTATTTCGATAAATTCGGTGGTAACCTCGGAACAACAGGCTGTGTTTCTTTCATTTTTTCGCGCAAGGGGATTATAATCACCGAAAACAACGGGCAGGATGAAGACAGGGTGCTTGATGATGTTTTTAACGCCGGAGGTTCGGATTATAATATAAATGATGAGTTCATCGAGGTAGAAACCGAACCGAACGACGTTAATGCCGTCCGGGAAAAGCTTGAGGCTTTAGGATATGTTATTATGTCCGCCGAGGCTGAAATGGTGCCGTCGACTTATGTGAAGCTTGAGGACGAGGAGCATATCAAAAAAATGAACCTCCTTCTGGAGTATCTTGAGGATAACGACGACGTCCAGCGTGTCTGGCATAACTGGGAGGAGTAGTACCAATTAACAATTAATACTACAGGGAAGACCGCAGCCAGTATTTCAAGCTTCCCGACGAAGCGGCACGCCCAAGAGAAAAAGATAGGAGAATGTAAAATGCAGTATACGGGACTTAACGAACTTAGGGAAAAATTTTTATCGTTCTTTGAGGGAAAAAACCATACAAGGCTTAAAAGCGCGTCGTTAATTCCGCACGGGGATAACAGCCTCCTGCTGATTAACAGCGGAATGGCTCCGCTCAAAAAGTTTTTTACCGGTCAGGAAACGCCTCCGAACGTCAGGGTAACAACCTGCCAGAAATGTATCCGCACGCCCGACATAGAGCGCGTCGGTAAAACTTCGCGTCACGGTACTTACTTTGAAATGCTCGGTAATTTTTCCTTCGGCGATTATTTCAAGGAAGAGGCGACGGCATGGGCATGGGAATTCTTCACTGAAGTTTTAGAAATCCCTGGGGAGCTTCTTTATGTTTCCGTCTATAAGGAAGACGATGAGGCTTATGACATCTGGACAAAAAAACGGGGGGTCGACCCCTCGCATATGGTCCGGCTCGGCAAGGAGGACAATTTCTGGGAGCATGGTTCGGGTCCCTGCGGTCCCTGCTCCGAAATTTATTTTGACAGGGGTGAGGACAAGGGCTGCGGTTCTCCGGACTGCAAGGCAGGGTGTGACTGCGACCGTTTTGTGGAAATATGGAATCTTGTTTTTACGCAGTTTAACAGCGACGGGAATAACCATTACGAACCCCTTGCAAAAAAGAATATAGATACCGGTATGGGTCTTGAGAGGCTTGCCTGTGTTATGCAGGGGGTTGATAACCTTTTCGAGGTCGATACCGTACAGAATATAATGAAGCATATAAGCGGTATTGCCGGTATTGAATACAAAATGGACGAAAAATCCGATATATCTCTGCGCGTTATAACCGACCACATCAGAAGCACGGTATTCATGGTGGGCGACGGCGTTACGGGTTCAAATGCGGGACGGGGATATGTTCTCCGACGCCTTTTAAGGAGAGCCGCCCGCCACGGCAGGCTTTTAGGCATTACAAAGCCGTTCCTTTATGAGGTTGCCGGTACGGTTATTAAGGAAAATGAATCCGCTTACCCTGAGCTTGCCCAGAAAAAGGATTACATCGGAAAGCTGATTAAAAATGAAGAGGAAGCCTTTGCGAAAACTGTCGGCAAGGGTATGGAATTACTTTCGGCGAAGCTTGACGGCATTATAAAAAACGGGGAAAAGGTTCTGTCCGGCGATGATGTATTCCTGCTAAGCGACACATACGGCTTCCCTTTTGACCTGACCGTCGAAATCGCAGAAGAAAAGGGGATTTCCGTTGACGAAAAACGTTACACTCTTCTGCTGAACGAACAGAAACAAAAAGCCAGGGAGGACCATAAGAATAAAAGCGGCTCCTCTTGGGAAGAGGACGGTATAAACGGTAATGATTCTGATATTACGGTTTTTACAGGATATGAGCATTTAGAGGAAACAGCCGTAATAATCGCAATATATGTAAACGGTGAGAAAACCGGTATTGCAAATGTCGGGGAAGAAGCCGTTATAATCCTTGACAGGACGCCTTTCTATGCGGAAAGCGGCGGACAAGCCGGAGACTCGGGCGTTATAGAAGGCAGTATTTCTCAGTTTCAGGTTACCGCCGTAAAGAAAACCGGTTCGGGGCATATCCTGCATACCGGAATAGCTCATGGCGCTTTTACAACCGGAGAAACCGTTACGGCAAGCGCCGACAAGAATCAGCGGACGGCGACAATGAGAAACCATACCGCGGCACACCTTTTACAAGCCGCATTACGTAAAGTTTTAGGAGACCATGTACATCAGGCGGGTCAGCTTGTCGACGCTGACAGGGTACGATTTGATTTTTCTCATTTTGAAGCGGTATCGGCAGATGAATTAAACCGTATTGAAAAAATTATAAATGAAAATATTATGGATGCCTTACCCGTTATCACAACCGAAATGCCAGTTGACGAGGCTAAAAAGCTTGGGGCAATGGCTCTGTTCGGCGAAAAATACGGCGATACGGTAAGAGTAGTCAGTATTGAGGATACCTCGCTTGAATTATGCGGCGGCACCCATGTCGATAACACGGCAAAAATCGGATTATTCAGGATTTTATCCGAAAATTCAGTTGCGGCAGGCATAAGGAGAATCGAAGGAGTTACCGGAGCGGGTGTACTCACTCTAATTGATGATTACAAGAATATTATTACTAAATCTGTTCAGGCTTTAAAGGCTTCGGGTATGAACGAGCTTGTTTCAAAATGCGGCGCTGCCGCTTCAGAACTGAAAACACTTGAGAAAGAGATTAATGAGCTGAATGAAAAAATCGCCGCTTTCCGGATAGGCGGATTGCTTGATAAAGCGGTTTCAGCCGGTAATGTCAGGGTAGTATCAGCTGTGTTTAACGATATAAAAACTGAAGTATTAAGGTCAATGGGCGATAAAATCAAGGCTGAAAACCCGGATATTGTAGCATTGCTGTGCAGCCTTAACGAAAACGGGGGTTCAATCCTTTGCGTTTGCGGCAAGGACGCCGTTTCAAGCGGAGCGCATTCCGGAAGAATAGTACAGAAAATATCCGCTTTAACAGGAGGTAAGGGCGGCGGACGCCCCGACAGCGCAATGGCTGGAATAGGCGACAAATCAAAGGTTGATGAAGCGTTAAGCACGCTGACTGAAACCGTTGAGGAACTTATTCGGTAATAATACAAGGAGGTCGTTATTTTGGATTGTTTATTCTGCGGGATTATTTCGGGAGAAATCCCAAGCGCAAAAATATATGAGGATGATATTGTTTATGCTTTCAATGACATAAACCCGGCGGCGCCTGTCCATATTCTTGTAATACCCAAAGTTCACATAGCGTCGGCGGCTGATATAAATTCCGGCAATTCTGATGTTATTGCACATATTTTTGAAGTGATTGCAATGATTGCCAAGGAAAAAGGTATTGACAAGGACGGTTTCAGGGTTGTAGCCAATGTCGGCGAAAACGCGGGGAAGACTATTGACCATCTGCATTTTCACCTTATAGGCGGTAAAAAGCTTGACCTGAAGATGGGCTAGTACCAATTAACAATTAAAAATTAACAATTAACAATGGTGGTATACCGCCTGAGGCGGTATGATTTTTATTATTAACTATAACTTTTAGGTGTTACGAGGTACTGGTAGGGGACGATGTCCGCATCGTCCCGCTGGCTTCGCAACCCCTTACTCCTCATTTAGTATTTAGAGAATAGCAGCTGGTAGCTAGTTTTTGCTTCGCAGCCCCTTACTCCTTACTCCTCATTCCTTACTCCTCATTCCTTACTCCTCATTTACAGACAGAAGGGACGGTAATAGATTTGGTGCGTAAAATGGCTGGAATCGGTTTTTCATATCTGGCAGGGCTGTTTTTTGCGTCATTTCTGCACTCTGCCGCATGTATCTATATAGGAATATCAGTTATTGCCGTTACTGTACTTTATTTGGTAATACAAAAAAGAAACAGATTTGCCGCATTATGCATATGTTCGGTCAGCTTCGCCGCCGGAAGCATTTATTACGGGGTTTACAGCTCCGCCGTTTATGAGGATATCGTCAGGTATGACGGTTATGACGTTAAGCTCGAGGGGAGTATCGTATCTTTCAACGAATACGGCGGTGATATGTCCTCTTACACAATAAAGGGCATAATAAACGATGACGTAAAAGCGGAGGTAAACTGTTTTGCAGACAGCGCCGAATGCAGCATAGGGGATAATGTTTCTATAACCAGTAAAGCACATAAACTTTCGGATACATACACATTCCCTGCGGAAAGCTATTACAAAGCTAAGGGGATTTACCTGGAAATCAGCGATTTATCAGATTTTGAAATAATAGAGGATAATTCATTTTCGCTGTACCGCACAGTTGATTCATACCGTAAGTATATATTTTCCGTTATTAATAAAATCCTGCCCGATGATGAAAGCTCAGTGATTTCCGCAATACTTTTGGGTGAAAAATCCGGTATAGCGGATTATCAGACCGCTTTGATGTTCCGTGCGGGTATCGGGCATATCATGGCTGTTTCGGGAGCCCATCTCGCAATTGTATGCGCCTTTTTCCAGATTATTATTTCACGGCTTCCGCTGAACAAATATTTCAGGTTTATTCTTCTTATGCTTCCTGTACTGGCTTTTGTCTTGCTTGCGGGAATGTCCGGTTCCGTAATAAGGTCGGCTGTTATGGTAATAATCGTATACAGCTCCCAATTGTTCAGAAGGCAGGCTGACACCTTTAATTCGCTTGGAATTGCTGTAATCCTGCTTACACTGCCTTGTCCGTTCGCTGTTAAGGACGCCTCGTTTCTTATGTCGGCAGGAGGGGTTTTCGGAATAGGCGTAATAGCTCCGGAAATTATAAGGTTAATAGAGGATTATATAAATTCAAAAACAAACAGAAAACATGATTCCTCCGGCGGAAAATCAAGGTTCAGGTTCGGCAAAGCATCATACTCCCTTATATCATGTGCTTGTACTACCTGTGTTTTATTCCCGGTTTCATTCCTTTTTTTCGATGAAATATCGGTTATATCACCCGTTTCAAATCTGCTCCTGATACCGCTCTGTACATTTATAATGGTCTGCGGTCTTATTGTTACCGTTTCAGGAGGATTATACTTTATTGCATATCCTGTCTTAAAAACCGCCGGGATATGCTGCAGGGTTGTTATAATAATATCTGAATTTATAGGGAATCTCAGGTTTTCATACATCCCCCTCGGTTATGATTTTATCAGGTATGTTATAATCGTATGCTTTCTTGTTATTATAGCCGGGGCTTTGATAATGAGACATTTCAAGTCGGTTACGGTTCTTTCCTTGTGTTTGTTTTCATTTTCAATGGCTGTAATCAGCATTTATANNAGTGTCACGGCAGCCGTACTGAAGGAAAAAAGCTCGTCAGTCTTAATTATCCATGATAAAAAAACGGCAAGCATCGTTGACTTGAACAGAGGCGGGAAGTCGGCTGACTCCGCTGTGAAATACCTTAATAAGCTCGGTATTTATGAAATTGACTCATTATGCCTTAATGCCGATTCACTTACTTCAATTCCGGTGTATAAAGAAAGACTGAAGCTTTTTGACGTTAATAACGTCCTTATTCCGGACGGCGATTATTTTGCGTCAGGCAATAAATATCTCGGTGAAAATACTTTTACATACGGAAAAAACGGAGGCGGAAGCCGGATTGTGATGCCGTATTATTCATTGGATATAAACAATAACTATATTGAATTATTATATAATGACAACCGTCTTGTTTTTTATGACGGGAACAGTAAAGAACCCGGTTTTAAGCGTAACGATTATAATGCCGCCGTTATGTTTGACGGAAAGGAAATGACAGCCGTTCCAAGCAATAATTTTATTGTCCTGAATGAGGAGGCTGTCGTGCCTGTCGGTAAAGCTGATAAAGCATATATCGGACAGAGCGTTCGTATGACTTCGTATAAAAACGGCAGCCTGAACTTGGAGGTGATTGAAATTGGCTCAAATCAGTGATACCGAGCTGAAAAACGCCGTAAAAAGCGGGAAGCTTTCAAACGTATATTACCTTTACGGAAAGGATGTTTCAGCTGTTGAAAACGCCGTTAAGATGATAAGAAAAGCAGTTTTAAAAAAGGAAGACGAGGCTTATAATCTGCATTCCTTCAGCGGAAAAAACTTAAGTACGGGCGAGCTTGAAAACGCCTGCGAAGCATTGCCTGTGTTTGCTTCTTATGTTTGCTGTACGGTAAACGATTTGAATTCTGAAGCATTAAGCGCCGACAGTCTGAAAGATATAATTTCAATTGTAAGCGGACTTCCCGATACTACTATACTGATATTTTATAACACATCCGTTGATGTGACGGATGGTAAGAAGTATCCTACGGCAAAAAACAAAAAACTGATTGATTCCGCTGCGAAAAACGGTACGGTATGTAATTTTGAGTTTAAAACACCAAGGGAACTGTCAGCTTATATAATAACAAAAGTAAGCAAAAACGGGGGAGTAATTTCAAAACAAACCGCCGAATACCTTGCCGGTTTGTGCGGCTTTAGCACAATGTTAATAGAAAATGAAACTGATAAGCTTATTGCGTATTCCGCCGGAAACGAAATTACTGTTAATACCGTAAACGAACTGTGTTCGAAACAGCTTGATTCGACGTCGTTCGACCTGGCAAGGGCAATTGTCCGTCATGATAAAAAAACGGCGTTACGCTTGCTTGACGAGTTAATGCTCCAGAGAATTGAAGTGATCTCCGTTTTATATGCCGTAACCGCAAGCATGACTGACTTATACCGTGCTAAATCAGCTCTTGACTGCGGTAAAACCCCGCAGGATGTCATTGCCGATTTTTCTTATGCAAAAAATGTAGCGTTCCGCGTTGAGAATGCCTTTAAAAATGTGAAATCACTTTCGTCTGTTCATCTGAGGGAGTGCATGAAAATCCTCACACAGGCTGATATTGATATAAAATCCCTTAAAACGGATAAACAGATAATCCTTGAAGAGGCTGTAATAAAAATGCTGTCTCATAGTACCAATTAACAATTAAAANNTGCGGCGGTATAATTTTAATTTAACAGTATGGTATACAGATGAGTAGTCATCCCGCCGGTAAAATCGGACACTGTTGTTATTCCGGTAAACGGTTATAGCTTTTTATATTTACATGGATAAGGAAAAAAATATGCTGCATTTGGATTACGCCGTTATCGTAGAGGGCAAATATGACAAAATCACATTAAGTTCGGTTATAGACGCCGTTATTATTCCGACAAACGGCTTTAAAATATTCAGGGATAAGGAAAAGCTGGAAATAATAAAATATTATGCGCGTAAGAACGGAATAATAATACTGACAGACTCTGATTCGGCTGGCTTTAAAATCCGTAATTACCTTAAGGGAACCATAAAGGACGGAAAAATAATTAACATATACGCTCCCGATATTTTCGGCAGGGAGAAACGCAAGACTTCCGCTTCAAAGGAAGGAAAACTTGGGATTGAAGGAATGACACAGTCCCTTCTCCTTGAATTATTCAATAACGCCGGGGTTGTAACCTCCGAAAGAAACAGCAGCGGCAATCCCGTAACCCGTATTGACTTGTATGAAACCGGACTTACCGGCAGGGAAAACTCATCAATGAAAAGAAAAATTATCTTAAAAGCGTTAAAGCTGCCGGAGCTTCTTACAACGGCAGGTATGCTTGAAATAATTAATACTATGATGACCAGGGATGAATTCATGACTTTTGCCGAATCCGTATTATCCGTAAGAAAGGACAGTTAAGAACATGGTTTTTTCCAGCCTGACGTTTATATATTATTTTTTACCGGCAGTTATGCTCTTGTATTTTTTCATGCCCGCAAAAGGCAGAAATGCGCTTATCCTGGCTTCAAGCCTGTTTTTCTATGCATGGGGAGAACCCGTTTATATCGTTATCATGATATTGTCGACTGCTATTGATTATACGGCGGGAAGGTTTATTGCAAAATATGATAACGATAATAAAAAGAGGACGGTATTTCTTGTTATATCCGTTGTTATGAATATTTCACTGCTTATGGTATTCAAGTACGGTTCGTTTTTTATTGCAAACATCAATTCAATATTCAATACAAGCATTAACGACCCCAAGCTTCCATTGCCGATCGGGATTTCCTTTTATACCTTCCAGAGCATGTCCTACACCATCGATTTGTATTTAAGAAATATTAAGGTTCAGAAAAGCTTTGCGGGCTTTTCGGCTTATGTCACGCTGTTCCCTCAATTAGTAGCGGGACCTATAGTGCGGTATGAACATGTTGCAAATGAAATTGACAGGCGTACCGTAAATATAAATAAAATCAGCTTCGGAATAGGCAAATTTATAAAGGGTCTTGCTAAAAAGGTTTTTTTGGCAAATAATATCGGGCTTATATGGACTCAGGTTAAGGAAATGGATTATACGGAAATATCCGCCGCGACCGCCTGGCTCGGTATACTTGCGTTTGCGTTCCAGATTTATTTTGATTTTTCGGGATACTCGGATATGGCTGTAGGTCTGGGTAAAATGCTGGGCTTTAACTTCCCGAAAAATTTTGTTTATCCTTATATGTCAAAAAGCATTTCGGAATTCTGGAGAAGATGGCATATTACTCTCGGTTCCTGGTTCAAGTCATATGTTTATATTCCTTTGGGAGGCAATAAAAAAGGAGCTGCGCGGACTATCGTAAATACGCTTATAGTGTGGCTGCTGACGGGCTTCTGGCACGGCGCGAGCTGGAATTTTATTTTATGGGGGCTATACTTCGGCATCCTAATTATTATTGAGCGGGCAGGCTTGGGAAAGCTTCTCAGGAAGCTTCCGGCGCCCGTATGTATGCTTTATACTTTTCTTCTGGTCGTTTTCGGCTGGGTATTGTTTGATACAGACACATTATCCGGCGGCATTGATTATATCAGGGCTATGTTCGGTTCATCAGGCGTTTTTATTGACAGCACAGCAAAATATATACTGGGAACGAATGTCTTTATTTATTTAGCCGCTGTTTTCGCTTCGACTGATTGTTTTACAAAAGCAGTTGAAAAAATCAGGATTAAAAACCCGATGGCGGTCAGGTGCGCCGCTCCCGCCGCAGGAATCGCCGTGCTGTTATTATGCACAGCATACCTTGTGAACGCGTCTTATAATCCATTCCTGTATTTCAGGTTTTAAACTTAAGATACTTCTCCATTTGCGTATAAAAGAAACATAAAAAGGAAAAAACTTTATGAAAAATATAGTTATAAAGAAACGAAAGCGAAGAATACGGTTCAACATAATTAATTTAATAACCTGCCTGTGTTTTTTCGGAATTCTGATAACGCTGCCGGTTATTACGGGGTTTATGAAAAAGGAAGCCTTTTCCCACACGGAGAACCGTATGCTTGCGGCTTTGCCCGAACTGTCCGTTAAATCAATTTTCGACAGGAAATTTATGAACGGCATTGAATCATACGTTTCGGATAATTTTATCGGACGTGTATCATGGATAAAGGCAAAGAATAATTTTGACCTGATGTTAGGGAAATATGAGCAAAACGGCGTTTATATTTTAGATAACAGACTTGTTGAGATTATTGCTGAGCCTGATTATTCTAGCGTCGAAAAGAGCATTGAAGCAGTCAACAGTTTTTCCGATGAAAATGAAACTCCGGTATTTTTAATGCTAGTGCCGACCTCGGCGGAAATATATTCGGATGAAATCCCCGAAAATGCGCCGAAGTTCAGTCAGAAAGACTTTATTGAATATGTTTATGAAAATATGAACGGCAGTATCGCGACAATCGACGCTTACAGCAGCCTATACACCGCAAGGGATAAGTATATATATTACAGGACCGACCATCACTGGACGTCGCTGGGAGCTTATAATGCATATGTTTCCTCCGGTAACAGGATGGGGTATACCCCTATCGATGAGAAAGCTTACGACATAGAACACGCAGCTTTTGATTTTAAGGGGACGTTCCATTCAAAAACGCTGTATGATAAAACCGAAGCCGATGTGATTGATATATACCGGTTAAACGATGATTTATATACCGAGGAATTTAACGTTTATAAGGATTTAAGTAAAGAACCCGAAAAATATGACAGTATTTATTTCAGGGAATTTCTTTCGGTGAAGGATAAATATTCGGTATTTCTGGGTTCAAATCAGCCTATGGTTACTATAAAAAATAACAACGGCGGAGGAAAGTTGCTTATTTTCAAGGATTCCTTTGCTCACAGCTATGTGCCGTTCCTGACCGAGCATTATTCGGAAATCACCCTTCTGGATTTAAGGTATATTCAGACTGCATATAATAAAGCCGTAAATATTTCAAACTATGACCAGGTTTTAATTTTATACAGCGCACCTTCTTTCGCGGAGGATATTAACCTGCGGAAGCTGGGGTATACGGAATGACCGCGGCGGCGGAAGCGGCTGCATTCCCGGTTAAATAATGTCTGCTGAATAATTGAAAAATGCCGTCGCTATGCGAC
>DBCY01000030.1:0-242 GCA_002293295.1 Ruminococcus sp. UBA946
TCAAAATTGACGATTTATTAATTGCCCAAACGGATCATTGGCGTTGGTCTTTACGGCCGTTGCAATGTACTCTTGGTGCTGGTATTTTAAGCCTCATAAGACCTGCAGAATCGATGTCAGAGTTGACTGCGGAAGAAGGGGCGGATTTGATTACCATTACAAAGATAATTGAGTCTACCTTAAAAAAAGCCTTTAATGCGGAGAAGATGAACTATCTCATGCTTATGATGGTTGATTTTCAT
>DBCY01000030.1:251-5961 GCA_002293295.1 Ruminococcus sp. UBA946
CGGATAAAGAGTTTGACGGCATGATAATAAAGGATTTGGGGTGGCCAAAACTACCGGTTATTGATGCTGAAACAGTAAATATGGATATTTTGTTAAAAATCAAAGACCATTTGAAGTCATTACTGTAATTTTTTTTGGTTAGTTTTTTTCAGCAATTTAAAGTTTAGNNGTAGAATTTATATACCGAACGGTCGGTAATATTCGTTTTTCTGTGTAAAAATGCCATTTTATAACAACGTAATTATTTAACTTAACGACCGGTATATAGTTTTGAATCTTTTATGGAAAACTGAAAATCTTTTGTTTTACAAGAATATCCTAAACTTTAAATTGCTGAGTTTTTTTACCGCCCCATTGTTCTTTTCCGGCAAAATATAATACAATCGTTCAGGATATTGTTTTTAGATAAACAGATCGAAGGAGATTGTGTGATAGAAGTTACCAATCTGGTCAAGTGCTACGGTTCGCATGTGGCAGTTAATCATGCGGAATTTACAATCGAAAAAGGCGAGATTGTTGGATTTCTGGGACCGAATGGGGCCGGGAAATCGACGACGATGAATATCCTTACGGGCTATATTTCATCAACGAAGGGACAGGCTCTTATAAACGGCGTCGATATTCTCGACGAACCGCTCAAGGCAAAGAAGGATATAGGTTATCTCCCGGAGCAGCCGCCTTTATACCTTGATATGACGGTAAAGGATTATCTTAATTTTGTCTATGACCTAAAAAAATGCAAGCTTCCGCGGAAATCCCACCTTGACGACATATGCGAGCTGGTTATGATTAAGGATGTTTATAACAGGATTATCCGCAACCTTTCAAAAGGCTACAAGCAAAGGGTGGGGCTTGCGCAGGCTCTTATAAGCAATCCGCCTATATTAATCCTCGACGAACCGACCGTAGGTCTTGACCCGAAACAGATTATAGAAATCCGTTCTCTAATAAAAAAACTCGGGAAAAAGCATACAGTTATTCTGTCGTCGCATATCCTGTCTGAGGTTCAGGCTGTCTGCGACAGGGTAATAATCATTAACAAGGGGCTTATTGCCGCTGACGACACTACCGAGAACCTGACTAAGTCAGTTACCAACGACCACAGGATTATCGTTCGCATCGACGGTAAAAAGGATGAGGTCCTGAAAGTGATTAAAGGGATTTCGGGCGTTGTATCCGTCAATGCCGATATGGAGCGGGAAAAAGGCACATATGATTATGAAATTGAAACAAAGGAAGATACCGATATACGCAGGGAGCTTTTCAAACGCGTTTCGGCAAGGAACTGGGTTATACTCGGTCTGAAAACTACCGAAATGACCCTGGAGGATATATTCCTGAAAATTACAATGGGCGACAGTATTATTATAAAGAAACGCAGTGATGAAAGCAAATATGCCGATATTGTCCAGTCCGCCGGGGAAGCGTTAAACGAAGTCCCTGAAAACAAAGCGGAAATCATATCCGATGAAAAATCGGATGAAACCCAAGGTTAAGTTTGAAACAGAGTTTCAAGCTAAGGAGTTTTGTCCGCGGGCGTTCAGTCCGTTCAGGATAAACATCCGGAAAGGATATTGTAAAATATATGAAAAGAATATTATTCTGCTTTTTTTTATGCTCTGTACTGAGCATTTCATTCACGGGAATTAATATTTCGGCAGCTGCCGATTTGGATGCAAATAAAATAAAAGATATAAAAGCAAAGGCATATGTGCTGATTGACGCTCAGACGGGAGCTGTAATAGCGTCGGAAAACAGAAATAAAAAGCTGCCTATGGCAAGCACTACAAAAATAATGTCAACCCTTTTGTTACTTGAAAGCGGAGAACGGGAGGGCGATATAGATTCTGAGTTTGTCGTAGACAGCGAAGCGATAAAGGTTGAAGGTTCCACTATGGGACTCTGCGAGGGTGATATTGTCACAAAAAGAGCTTTATGCTACGGCATGATGCTTCCGTCAGGTAATGACGCCGCAAATGCGTCCGCTGTAAAAACGGCTGGTGATTATGAATCATTTTCTGAAATGATGAACAGCCGCGCCCTGAAAATCGGTATGAACAACACAAATTTCGTTACGCCGTCCGGTCTTGACGCATACGGGCATTATTCAACAGCATACGATATGGCTCTACTGACGCGTGAAGCTCTAAATAATGAAATATTCAGGGAAATATGCGGTCTGAAATCAGCTAAGCTTAAATTCGGCAGCCCCCCTTACAGCCGGTGGCTATCAAATTCCAATAAAATGCTGTCTTTGTATCCCGGATGTATCGGAGTAAAAACAGGTTTTACCGACGAAGCAGGGAGGTGCCTTGTTTCGGCGGCGGAAAAGGACGGCATTACTTTAATTTGCGTTACCCTTAACTGCCCCGACGACTGGAACGCCCATATGAAGCTTTTTGATTACGGATTCACGAAAGCCCGAAAAACGCCGATACCCGTTCCGCTTGACAATATTTTTATTGATGTTGTAGGCGGCGACGCCGATACTGCCGTTCTCGGATATGCGGATGAACCTTTTTACACGGTTATCAATGATAAAGCGCCCGAAATCACTGTAAAAAAGATGCTTCCGAGATTTATATACGCCCCCGTGAAAACAGGGGACACTGTCGGAAAAGCTATGTATTTTGCCGGTGATGAAATGATTGATGAGGTTGATATTATTGCCGTAAACGACTGTAAGGCAGTTGTTAAAAAGCATAAAAAAAGTCTTTATTATATTATTATAGACAAACTGAAAGAAATATGGAAATAATACTAATCCGCAATTAAAATGATTGAATATTTCCCTCTTTTTNNCTTTGACAGGCGGCAGCCTGTCTTCATCGTCAATCCTAGCACTGCAACAAAAATCTGTAAAATATTTAGCAATCATTTTAACCGCGGAATAGTATAAGAACCTTTTCCCATAGGATAAATGTATGGATTTTCGTGTATGATTTTATTGAAGACAAGGCGAAAATCCGCAGACAGGCTGTCGCCTTTCAAGGATTTTCAACGCCGTATTCAACAAAAATTTACCGAAATGACATACGTTTATGCTTATGTGAACAGGTTCTATACGTCGCGGACGGCTTTCCGCACTGAAAGGAAACATCAGATGGAAAAAACAAGACTTCAGAAAATCATTGCGGAAAGCGGTATATGCTCACGCCGCAAGGCGGAGGAACTCATCAAACAAGGCAAGGTAAAGGTAAACGGTCATCCTGTCAGGCTTGGGGACGGCGCTTACACAAAGGATATTATTACGATAGACGGCGAAAGGATTGACCGCGGCAGGCGTAATAACAAGGTCTATATAATGATGAACAAACCGCGCGGCTATGTTACCACAACAAGTGACGAAATGGACAGGCGCTGCGTTATGGACCTTCTTAAGGGAGTTCCCGGCAGGGTTTATCCGGTGGGGCGCCTTGACCGTAATTCGGAGGGGCTTCTTCTTTTTACCAACGACGGTAATTTCGCTAACGATATTATGCATCCCGGCAAGCATATTTCAAAGACATACAGGGTAACGGTACGCCCTGATATAAACGACGAACAGCTTGTCAGATTGTCGGAAGGCATTTTGATTGACGGTAAGAAAACCCTGCCCGCAAGCGTCATTGTGCTTGACCATCAACAGGGCAGGGTAGTGCTGCAGATTGTCATCAGGGAGGGCAGGAACCGGCAGGTAAGGAAAATGTGCGAGGCTGTGGGTCTCGAAATTGCCCGTCTAAGAAGAACGGCTGTAGGTCCGGTTAAGCTTGGCATGCTTAAACCCGGCGCTTATAGGGAACTGACAGCGGAGGAGCTTAAGGCTTTAAGGAATGCTGCGCAGTAATACCAATTAACAATTAAAAATTANNNTAATATATAAACATTTAGATGTTATGAGGTACAGGTAGCTGGTTTTCATCACATAGTAAATTCCTTACTACTCATTCTATTACATAAAAATTTTTTCTCTCTATACTCAATCAAACGCGCCCTAATTTAGACAGGGGGAAATATGAAAAAGCTTATACCGTTTATTTTAATTATAATATTATTCTGCTCATGTCAGAAGAAGGATGAACCTGAAGTTTCTGACGGTGACAAAAGAAAAGTAATTACAATGTCGGGATTGTATAATTTAGACACCGGAAACAACGATATTGCTGAACGAATATTTGGCTTTAACAATATTAATACGGAATATAAGCTGGTTTATAATTCTTATCAGGATTATACCGACCCTGTAAGCAAATATAATATGGATATTATTTCCGGGGAAATTCCCGACATTGTTTTTGACCTGAATTCTGACCTTCCTTTGCAAAGCTATGCTGAAAAAGGGGTTTTCACCGATTTATATGAATTTATGGACGGAGACCCCTATTTTAACGAGGAAAACTATCTGTTCAATGCGTTTACCGCAATGGAGACAAACGGAAAGCTGTACGGTATTTTCCCGAATTTTCGCCTTGAGGCAATTATGCTGCCCGAATCCAAAACAGACGGCAGCCACAGCTGGACAATCCCGCAGTTTATTGATTATATAGAGGATTACCCCGAAGCAAAATATGTGATTGGAGCAATGACAAGGGAACGCTTTCTTACAATAATATCTCAGGTTTATTTTAAAAATGACCGTACGGGAGAGTATAATTTCAACGCGGATGATTTTAAAATGCTGCTTGACTTGGCTGAACGTTTCCCCGCTGACAACGGAGAATTAGACGACCATATTTACAGTTCATTCAGTATCAGGTCTGAATATGAAAGAAACAACTTAATCGCCCCGTTTGAAGAAATATTTCATTTCAGGTATATAAAAGGGTTTGAAGAGCTTTATCTAAAAGAAAAAGCCGTCTGCAAGGGTCTGCCTAACCCATACGGCAACGGAATTGGCTTTATTCCGACCGAATATTACGGCATTACAAGCGGTTCGGGAAACGAGGAGGGTGCATGGGAGTTTATAAAGTATATACTGAACGCTCCTCCGCCGGATATTTCTAAACCGGGTTATTTCGGATTTTCGGTAAATATGTCTGTTATTGAAGAACAAATGGCTGAAGCTAAGGAAAATCCTTTTATTGTTGAAGATGGCGTCCGGAGCGATAATCCGTATTCGCTGAGTAAAAAAACCGAAGACGGCGATTATATAATAGTTCCTGTCGGAAATAATACCGACGAGGACAACGAAAGAATCATGTCCGTTTTAAAATCGGTCAATTATGTTTACCGGGAGGATAAAGCGCTTGCCGGAATAATCAGCGACGAAGCCGCCGCTTATTACTCGGGACAGAAAACAGCCGGTGAAATAATTCCACTGATTGAAAACAGGGTGAACACCTATCTTGCTGAAAGGCAATAAAGATAACGACAGGATTCAGGAATAAGGATTGAGGGGTAAGGAATTTAATTTTCCTGACCCCCTTGTTTTTATATGTAATTATCTCGACATGAACACTTGCCATGCTTTGAATGGGTTAGGCGGGTGTTCTACTTTTGTTCTTTTTCCAACAACCCGAAATAAGTGTTATCAATCCCTTTTCTTACTATTTCCGATTTACTTAACCCTGTAGTTTTCTGACTGTATTCCAGTTTAAGCTTTCAAATATTAATAAATTGAAAATAAAGGAAATTTATCTTTATTTTCTTGCCAAACTATAAATTATGATGTATAATATATAATGCGTACTGAATAATTACACATTTCGTGTAATTGTTCCCAGAAACAGAC
>DBCY01000168.1:0-1420 GCA_002293295.1 Ruminococcus sp. UBA946
TGTAAGCAGTATATTACCGATCTGACGGCGGCATACCACAACAAGGGGCTATCCTCGATAGTAGAGAATCATTACAAAGGTAATCACCGGAATATGAGTTTTGAGGAAGAAGAAAAGCTTCTTGAAACTTTTAAAAAAGCGGCGGAAAGCGGTCAACTTATGAGTCTGAATAACCACGCGTGTAAATGTCAATAATCTCCATAGTAAAAAAATATGATGGAGGTTATCTCAATGAGAACATCAAAAAACATTCTGACAGAACATGAAATGGAATTAGTACAGCTGCTGATGGCAGACTGTCAAAACACAGGTGATATTCAAGCTAAGCTGAAACGGCTTTTTGCCGGAACGATCGAGCAAATGCTTGAAGCCGAAATGGACACCCATCTCGGCTACGAGAAGCATAATAACATTGGCGACCACACCGGCAATTCTCGTAACGGTTACAACAAAAAGACAATAATCAGCGATTACGGCGAGAGTGAAATTGTAATTCCGCGTGACAGGAACGGCGAATTTGAGCCAAGAGTCCTCGAAAAACGACAGACGCGAACCGACGAAATTGAACAAAAAATTCTTGCGATGTATGCCAAGGGAATGAGCCAACGCGACATCGAAGACAATCTTCGCGAGATTTACGGCGCGGATATTCCGCAGACTTTAATCAGCAAAATCACTGATAAAATCTTGCCGGAAGTCAACGAGTGGCAGAATCGCCCGCTCGAATCGGTTTACCCGATAATATATTTTGACGGAGTTGTGTTTAAAAGCCGCAGAGATAATCATATTATCAATAAATGCGTATACTCGGTTTTGGGCGTTGACATGGACGGTCACAAGGATATTCTCGGTGTTTGGATCAGCGAAAGCGAGGGCGCGAGCTTCTGGGCGAGTGTTTGCAGCGATTTGAAAAAGCGCGGTGTCAGCGATATTTTCATTGCCTGCCACGACAACCTCAAAGGGCTTAGTGAAGCCATAAATGCTACTTTCAAAGGAACAAAGAATCAACTGTGTATTGTCCATCAGATTCGTAACTCTGTGAAGTTTGTGTCTTGGAAAGACCGCAAAGTTATCTGTGCCGATTTGAAAAAAATCTACGGTGCGGTTAATCTTGACGACGCCGAGTTTGCCAAAGAAGAGTTTCGTGAAAAGTGGAATCAAAAATATCCCGCTATTTTGCGTTCTTGGGATGATAACTGGGCGGATCTCACAACATTTTTTGAGTATCCGCAGGAGATTCGGCATTTGATTTATACCACAAATTCAGCTGAAGCGTATCACCGGATGGTGAGAAAATTGGTAGTGTTTACTAAATAGATAGGCAAAGCGATTTATTCACATGAATCGCAGCATATAGCATGACCGTCAAATCAATCATTTCAAGAGAACGCGAAACCACGCAGGTTTTCCTTCTGAAACG
>DBCY01000168.1:1467-3154 GCA_002293295.1 Ruminococcus sp. UBA946
TCCGAGTACGCGTTCCAATTATCGCTGAAAAACACTCTCACATTCCACTTTCGGAGCCGTTTATAAAGTTTTGTAAATGTATCATTATCCCGCCGTCCACATTCCCAGTCGATAAGTTGACGGGTATCGCGACAATAAGCTTTCCATATCCAGACTTGTGTTTTTTTGAGTGTAAATAATGCCACATTTCATCAAGTTCTACAATCACAGCGTCACTCTGTGGCTCGGGTTTTGTATAATTCATTGTCGCATATATTTTAACCCAATCGTATACGGCTTTATGTGTGACTTTAAAGAGTTTTGCGATTGTTCTGAACGATAAACCGTGTGAGTATAACCAAATAGCCAATAATTTAACTTTCTCGGGTTTGCCGTGTTGTCGTGTGGGGACATATTTGCAACCGCAATCCTTGCAAAGATAACGTTGCTCTCCGTTAACAAACCCTGCCCTTACCCTATTTTCGCTTTCGCATTTTTTGCATTTCATTTGTTATCATCTCCCTTGATAACATTATATCACATGTTGTCTATATTGTAAACACTCCCAATTTTTTATCGGTGATACAAGCGTTTACACTAATTTTGCGAGAGTTCCTAAATTCCTTGGGTTTTTGCTTGTAATACGTATCAAAAATAGATTTTAATTTCGGAATCGACTTTAGCGCGACGCTGTTATTCATGGCTCCGGGTTTGCGCAAAAATGTGTTCAAATAATGCATGATATTTATTCGCATCGTGCCGTTTCCGAACGCCCTGCGATGTCTGCAAACCTCTGCGTTACCGCTGAAAACTCTAATTTCATCGTGACATTTTTTAACGATCAATGTTCTTCCGACAAACTCTTCCGGCACGCTGTACTTTACGCAATCAACACTTATGAGCGAGGTTTTATCCACCTTCGCCTGGTGTATATCGGCAAGCTCCAGCGGCGGACGGTATTCCAGCAACGCTTTCTTTTCCTCTTCAATAAGCGAGTTCTCGTTCAGCTTCATCAACCGTGAATCCGCATATTCCTGAGCGTCGTCAAAATCGTACTCCAATCGTTCACCGAGCCCGTATTGCTGACGGATATACACCTGCTTGTTCCGCTCTCGCAGCCTCGCCAATGCCCTGCTGACAGTCGCTATTCCGATGTCATATCCCTCTTCGCGAAGCAGAGCGTGAATTTGCTTATTGGTCATCTTTTGCTTATGCCCGATTCCAAGTATCACGTCTTTACGCGCCTCGGATTTCAGTATAGCTTTCAGCCGTTCTTCCATTTCTTCCGTGTATTTGCGCGGCTTTCCATTTCTCGTCTTGTAAACGGGCTTTGACGTTAGCCTGTCCTGTATTTCCTTGGTGTCCGCTCCTTCAAGGCTTAGTTCGTAGAGTTTGCGCTTGTATTCCTCCCAATACTTTGACACAGTTTCTCGGTTAAGACCTGTCAGCCGCGCTGTCTCCCTATTTGACTTGCCCTGATTCTTGTAGGTAATCACTCCCATTTTTTCGCGCATACCAACCATTCCTTTCTCTCTTCCTTTTTTATTTACCGCTTTTCGCGGCATAACTGATATCTTATCATTTTTTATCAGTTTTGGGAAGTTCCTTTTTTATTCTTTGGCTGGTTTTTAAGTTATATTGTTCTCTTTTTGGGGCCGGTTTTTATTATAGCATAACATTCGAAAGCGACAACAAGATTTATGTTTTT
>DBCY01000196.1:0-146 GCA_002293295.1 Ruminococcus sp. UBA946
TATTATAAATATTCTATAAATATTTTATGCGGACAAACCTGTATATAATACAAAACTAAAAAAGCGCCGTAAAAATCCGGCGCTTTCAGTTTAAGTACAAAAAAACTCTTTATGCTCTGAAGCTTTAGAACCTGTTCCCATAGGAA
>DBCY01000196.1:248-11847 GCA_002293295.1 Ruminococcus sp. UBA946
TATGGGAACAGGTTCTTAATTTAATCAACAATAAATTCCTTAATTTCGGCTAAGAAAGCGGAAGCGTCGTCCGTATGAGCTTCAAGAGAGATGGGTTTTGAAAGGTCAAGACTGAAAATCCCCATTATTGACTTAGCATCAACAGCATATCTTCCCGATATAAGGTCTACCTCAAAATCACACATTGATACGACAGATACGAAATTCTTAACATCATTGATTGTTGAAAGCATAATGGTAGCTTTATTCATAAAATAACCTCCATAAATGTATTTGAATGCCTACCGNNTACAGTTATAGGATAACAGTTTTTTTTATTTTAGTCAAGGGGAATTGAAATTTTTTTTTTAATATTGTATAATGAGATATATTAGAATATTTTATTTAACTTATTATGTAGAAATTGCACATATATGGAATGAGGTTTTTATGAAAATTCACTTTTCTACGTTCGGATGTAAAGTAAACCTGTATGAAACTGAAAATATGAAACAAGTCTTATCGGCAAACGGCTTTAAGTTGTCAAATAATCCGCTTAATTGTGATATTTATATAGTTAATTCGTGTGCGGTTACTAAAACAAGCGTTCAGAAAACTCATAAGGAAATACGCCGTTTAAAGCGTGAAAACCCGGATGCCGTTATCGTTCTGACCGGGTGTTACCCTCAGGCTTATGAAGATGAAGCTTCCGTTATACCTGAAGCCGATATTATTACAGGGACAAAAAACCGTTCACAGCTCCCCGGATTAATTAAAAACTATATGGATAACAAAGATAGGATTGTAAATATATGCAGCTTTACAGACAATGAAATGTTCGAACCTATGCATAATACCGGTTATGAAAATAAAACAAGGGCTTTCGTAAAAATCCAGGACGGATGCAGCATGCACTGTTCTTACTGCATAATCCCCTATTCACGCGGCAAGTTCCGTTCAAAGCCGTTACACGATTTAATCTGTGAAGCAGAAAACCTTGCCGGTTCAGGCTACAAAGAAATTGTACTCACAGGTATTAACCTGTCGTTTTACGGGACGGAATCAGGATTAAGACTTGCCGACGCCGTTGAAGCGGTATGCGGAATTAAAGGAATCGAACGCGTGCGTTTAGGCTCTCTTGAACCGGAAATGATAACCGACGGCGACATTGAGCGTCTGTCAAAACAACCGAAGCTGTGTCCGCAGTTTCACTTTTCTCTGCAAAGCGGAAGCGATAAAATATTGAAAGCAATGAACAGGCGTTATAGCTGTGCCGATTATGAAGCGTTAGTATCAAAACTGCGGTGTTATTTTGATAACTGTGCCGTTACAACGGATATTATGGTCGGATTCCCGGGTGAAAGCGATAATGACTTTAATACTACAAAGGAGTTTATAAGAAAAATCGGGTTCAGTCAGGCGCATATCTTCCCTTATTCGAAAAGGAAAAACACTCCCGCGGCGGTTATGGATAACCAGATTCCTGATAATATCAAACATTTGCGTGCGAAAGAACTGAAAATACTTACCGGCAGCCTGACGGAACAGTTCATGCAAAAGCAGGTTGGATTAACCGTCCCCGTGCTTTTTGAAAAAGAAAAAAGCGACGAAGTTCCGTATGGCTATTCGCCGAATTATACATTAATAAAAATTTTAAAAAATAATTATGATAAAAGTTTGCGTAATATGATATTTTATGTTAAAATAATAAAGGCTGATGGTGATTACTGTATCGGCGAGCTAATAGTTCCGTAGTTTTAATAAAATTATTTTAGGGGTTTGTCCGTGGGGAAAACCCTGAGAGGATGGCTGTATTTATATGTCTGTGTACCGTATTTATGTCGAAAAAAAACCTGAATTCGCTGTCGAAGCCAATAATTTATTTTCGGATATCAAAACAGCCCTGCGGATTGATAAGCTCAGGAGTATCCGCATTCTAAACCGGTATGACGCTGAAAACCTGTCGGAAAGCGATTTTATATATGCCGCCGATAATGTGTTTTCAGAACCGGCGGTTGATATTATTACGAATAAACTTCCGGATTTGTCCGAAACTGAGACAGTATTCGCCGTTGAATACCTTCCCGGTCAGTTTGACCAGCGCGCCGATTCCTGCGAACAGTGCATACAGATTCTGACACAGGGAGAACGGTGCCGCGTAAAAAACGCCCGTATCTATATATTGGAAGGCAGGCTGTCGTTTACCGATATAAGTTCAGTAAAAGCTTATATTATTAATCCGGTTGAATGCCGCGAGGCTTCGCTTGAAACAGTTAATACGCTAAAAACCGATTACGGAATACCGGACAGAGTGGAAATCCTTGATAACTTTATTCAGAAAAGCGAAACCGAGCTTGACGGGTTTATAAATGAATACGGACTTGCCATGGACCTTGACGATATAAAATTCTGTCAGGATTATTTCAGGAATACTGAAAAACGCGACCCCACTATAACTGAAATACGCATGATTGATACATACTGGTCCGACCACTGCCGGCATACCACATTTTCGACAATTATTGACAGCGCTGTAATTAATGCCGACTATATAAGAAAAACATACGATGAATACATAAACGTCCGCAAAGAGCTTGGCAGAAACGATAAACCCGTAACGCTTATGGATATTGCCACCATTGCCGCTAAAAAGCTTAAAAAAGACGGCATTTTAACCGGTTTGGACGAATCGGAGGAAGTAAATGCCTGCTCCGTTGAAATAAAAGTTGATGTCAACGGAGAAATCCAGGACTGGCTTCTTATGTTTAAAAATGAAACCCATAATCATCCTACGGAAATAGAACCGTTCGGCGGAGCCGCAACCTGCCTCGGAGGAGCAATCCGCGACCCGCTGTCGGGACGTTCGTATGTTTATCAGGCGATGCGGGTAACGGGGGCTTCAAATCCGCTTGTACCGGTTGAGGATACAATTCACGGCAAGCTGCCTCAGAGAAAAATTACCGTAGGCGCCGCTAACGGATACAGTTCCTACGGAAATCAAATCGGTCTTGCCACCGGCCATGTCGCCGAGGTTTATCACCCGGGGTATGTTGCAAAAAGGCTTGAAATCGGGGCTGTAATAGGCGCGGCGCCCAAAGCTAATGTGGTCAGGGAGGTTCCTGTTCCCGGAGATGTCGTTATTCTGCTCGGAGGACGCACGGGACGCGACGGATGCGGAGGAGCAACGGGTTCCTCTAAGTCTCATACTCAGGAATCGCTTGAATCGTGCGGCGCCGAAGTGCAGAAGGGCAACGCTCCGGTTGAAAGAAAAATACAGCGCTTATTCCGCAAGCCCGAGGTTTCCAGGTTAATCAAACGCTGCAACGATTTCGGAGCCGGCGGTGTTTCGGTTGCTATCGGAGAGCTTACAGACGGAATTGAAATAGACTTGAATGCCGTTCCCAAAAAATATGACGGACTTGACGGCACCGAGCTGGCTATTTCCGAGAGTCAGGAGCGTATGGCTGTTGTTATTGATAAGAACAACGCCGGAATATTTATTGCCGAAGCGGAAAAAGAAAACCTTGAAGCCACGGCGGTTGCGGTATGTACAGACGATAAACGCCTGAAAATGAAATGGAACGGTAAAACGATTGTTGACCTTTCAAGGGAATTCCTCAATTCAAACGGCGCTGAAAAGCATACGGACGTTTCGGTTCAGCTGCCGGTTACGGCACAGGTCAAAACTTATTCTGATAATGCTGACAGCTGGGAAGCGTTAATGTCCAACCTTAATGTCTGCTCGCAGAAAGGTCTGGTTGAACGCTTCTGTTCCACGGTAGGAGCCGGGACCGTCCTGATGCCGTTCGGAGGAAAAGAACAGCTGACTCCGGCTCAGGCTATGGCTGCTAAAATTCCGGTATTCCGCGGAGAGACAAACACCTGTTCCTTAATGGGATGGGGGTTTAATCCTTATGTTTCGGACAAGAGCCCTTATCACGGGGCAATTTCCGCCGTTATTGAATCGGTTGCAAAGATAGTCGCCGCCGGAGGAAGCTATAAAAAATGCTGGCTTACATTCCAGGAGTTTTTTGAAAGGACGCAGAACAATCCGTCACGCTGGGGAAAACCGTTTTCTGCGCTTTTAGGAGCTTTTAAAGCTCAGATTGAACTGGGATGCGGAGCTATCGGAGGAAAGGATTCAATGTCCGGCACCTTTGAGAATATCGACGTCCCCGCTACGCTGGTATCCTTTGCCGTATCAACAGCCAAAGCCGATAAAATAATATCCGGCGAATTTAAAAAATCCGGAAGTAAGGTTATATTCATTAATCCTGATTATGATGAGAATCATCTTCCCGTCTTCTCAAGCATAAAATCATGCTTTGAAACGGTTGAAAAGCTGATTGAAGAAGGAAGGGCTGTATCCGTATGGGCGGTCGGATTCGGAGGGGTTGCCGAAGCAATAGCTAAAATGTCACTGGGCAACAGGATCGGTTTTACATTTGAAAAGAAACTGCCCGACGATATTCTTTTCTATTCAAAATACGGCTCGTTTATTGTTGAGCTTGACGGAGACCCTGTTGACGGGGAGAATGTTATCGGAATGACAACCGGCGAATATATAATAAACTGCATGGATTACACCGTCAATATGCATGATGTTCAGAAAAAGTGGGAGGAAAGGCTTGAACCCGTATTTCCAAGTAAAATACATATACAAAAAACTGCTGCAAAAATATTTACTTACACTTCCGACAAGCCGGTTCAGCATGCGTCTTCATTTGCAAAACCCAGGGTTTTAATACCGGCTTTCCCCGGTACAAACGGAGAGGATGATTCGGCAAGAGCGTTTGAAAGAGCCGGAGCTTCCGCTGAGGTTTTTGTAATAAAAAATTTAACATCGTCAGCTCTTGAGGAAAGCATAGTTTATTTTGAAAAGGCAGTAAAAAATTCCCAGATTATTATGCTTCCCGGCGGTTTCTCAGGAGGAGACGAACCTGACGGCTCGGCAAAATTCATTACGGCATTCTTCAGAAACCCTCGTATCATGGATGCGGTGCATGAGCTTATTGACAGCAGGGACGGTCTGATGCTGGGAATTTGCAACGGCTTCCAGGCGCTTTTAAAGCTCGGGCTTGTTCCGTTCGGAAAGATAATACCGATGAAAAACGACTCCCCTACCCTCACATTTAACGCTATAGGAAGGCATCAGTCCATGATGGTCAGAACAAGGATCGCATCAAATAAATCCCAGTGGCTCTCAGAATGCGATACCGGGGATATTCATACTATCGCAGTTTCACACGGAGAGGGACGCTTCACCGCATCGGCAGAACTCATCAGCGAGCTTGCCGGAAACGGTCAGATTGCGACTCAATATGTTGATTTAAACGGCGAACCGACTATGGATGTCCGGTTTAATCCCAACACCTCATTTGAGGCTATTGAAGGCATCACATCACCCGACGGCCGTATTTTCGGTAAAATGGGTCATAATGAGCGTGTTATCGGTAATAACATATGTAAAAATGTTCCCGGCAATAAGGACCAGAAAATCTTTGAAAGCGGAGTATCATATTTTATGTAACGTCAGAGGGTGTGTTCTGTAACCGGCAGACACATCCTTATTGGTATATAAAATTATTCAGGTTACAGGTAATATTCCAATATTTTCTTTATCTGTTATTTTTATATTTATTTTTTTGACCGATTATTATTTATTTTAAGCATAACTTTAAAAAGCTATTGACATACCTTTCTTATCTGATAAAATTGAATTAAGATATAAAATTTATTATCCGGAGAGAGAGTTGATAGTATGTTTAAAAGCTTGGCTGATTTTTTGTCTTTAAAACTAACAACCAATAAAATTATTGATATTAATGACCGGGAGAACTATACGTACGGTTTGGAATTATTTCTGATTAAAGTAGTATTTTTTTCAATTATATTAGTGCTGGCTCTTTTAACTGATTCATTGATAATAAGCTTATTATTCACAACATTTTATTTATCCTTAAGGAAGTATACGGGAGGATATCACAGTAAGACTTCCGGGATGTGCCTGATTATATCATTGCTGATTTATTTGATGATGCTGTTTTTTGAACGGGCAGATTTTAATTCTGTAAGGACCGTTCTCATGGTATTGTCTGTAATTTCTTTTATAATTATTATAATATTTTCGCCGGTGGAAAACGAAAATAATCCGATTACTTCAGATGAAAAAATAAAATATAAAAAAATATCAATAATTATATCGTTTATTATTGTAATTATTACGGGATTATCGTTTTTCTACAATTACCATTACTTATTTTATTCATCGGCATGGTCAATATCAACTGACGCAATTCTGATAATTCTTACAAAAGGATGGCAAAAAGAAGAAAAAGCCGATTACTAGAGCGTGTTCACAATACTAATATTAATCCGCGTTTAAAATACTTGCATAATATTTCAAAGATTTTTGCTGCAGTGCTAGGATTGACGATGAAGACAGGCTAACGCCTGTCAAAGAGGAAGACGACACAATGCGGTAAAAAGATAGAAATATACAANNTTTTAATTGCGGATTAGTATAATACTCTCAGATAATTCGCTAATGATATAAGAGGTGATACATGTGTTTGAACCGTTAAAAAACCTTCAGGATAAATTAAATCATAATATCGGCGGTATAACTATAAGGAATTATTTTTATAATTTCAGTTTTTATGAACTGGAGCTGCATTTTGATAATACGCATAATTTAACGATAAACCGAAATCTTGATAAATACAGTATAAGGGGTATATTGATTTCCGCCGAAATGAAAGCTAACAGTTATAATCTAATAAAATCCGGAATCGGCGAGTATCAGGCATGNNCTTAGATATAATTTATTATTTTACTTATAAATTGTGTACTAATATGTTCTACAACATATAATAATTCTTATATGATATGCATATTCATATTACCCATTATTTCTAACGCTTTCTGTCCAAGCTCATCATTTACGCTGGCAGTGATTTTACTGTTAATGATTATTTCCGTCTCGGGACAGGCTGCCTGAGCGATAATTGCGTTTGACAGCACGCACATATCCGATACAAGACCGCATATCTCAATTTGGGTGTAATCATGTGTCAGCAGCCAGTTTCCCAGCTTTAAACTGCCGTATGTGTTCTTATGGAATTTTGCGCATGCTTTGCCCAGTTGATTTTTTACCGAACCGTAAATTTCTGTATCCTTATCCTTGCCTGTTTCATCAATAGTGAATGCTACATCAAAACCGTTCGAATGGTACTCTTCAATCCGTTCATTAACACCTTTTTCCAGCCTATCTATTTGATTTTTACCCAGTTCAGGACACATATATGCGTTCTGGAAATCAACAACCAAAAGGAGCTTCTTTTCTTTCATAAAACAACCTTATATAATATATTTCACCATTAGTGTAATTCTGATTAGTTTATTTATACATATAGAAAAAGTATTATAAAATAAAACGATTCCTGAACGGTCATTTGTTCAGGAATTGTTTATTTCTGCTTTCGGCTTACGATAAAATACTGTCTAAGCCATAAAAGTAATTCTGTCTGTATTATGTTAATTTTATGATTCTCCGAATTCCTCCTTCATACGCTCGACAAACCATAAAAACTCCTCATAGCTTTCATAAGGAGCGGGTTCGCTAATCCGGTAATCAATAGGCGAACTTGAAAATCATCGTCAAGGTAACGCGGAAACAGATGAATATGTAAATGCGCACCTGAATTTGCGTGCATTTCGTAATTTATTTTCACGGCGCCGGTCACCTTTCGCAATGCCCTGCCGACTTTTTGAACCTCACGCATGAATCCTGCCGCTTTATCGCCCGGCATATCCTCAAAATGGAAATAATGCTCCATCGGCATTACATACAGCTTGCCGAAAAGACGTCCCTGACCAGGGTATTCGCCGCCGACGCAGATTTTGTCTGTCCATATAATATCAGTCTGACCGTCGGGTATGGGTTCATTATTACAGGCGGGACAATTTTCTTTATGTGCCTGTTTTATAAATTCTGGGTAACGGTAATGAAAGCTTCCTCCTCGTTTTTCATATGAAGCGGGGCGCGTTAGCTTGCAGCGCGGCAATCCGTTATGCATGGCGGGTTCCTCAGCAATGAATCCGTATTTTTTATAAATTTCCCTTGCCGCCGCGCCCGGTTTATAATCGTAAATGAAAGTTATCACAGTTATGTTTTTGTTGGTATCAAGCTGGCGAAGCGCGGTTTTCAAAAGCCGTCCTCCGGCGCCTTTTCTACGGTACCGTTCCGATACGGCAAACCAAGAAATACGGTTATTTTCACGCGAAAACCCTATAAATCCCATATTTTCACCGCTCATGTAATCCACTGCCGTCAGAGCTTCATATTTGCTAATTTTACTTTTTGCATATTCAATAAATTCCGGGTCCTTCCCCATATCGCCGGGGTGCTGAAAAATCCCCGACACCTCCGTCGCAGTTTCACACCATGCGGGTATATCGCTTTTGTTTACCCACCGTATTAACATATCCTATCACTCCATAAATTTATTGATTCTTATTTTGATTTTTTCCATTCCGCAATGAACTCCTTAATCGACTGCTGACGTTCGCTTCGTTTTTCACTTACGGCTTTTAAAGCCACCTTGTATAAATCCTCATTAAGCCGCCATTCTTCCGGTGAACGCCCGCCGTCTGCCAGAAGAACAAAGGCAATCGCGCCCATGTTATATACATTGCTGATTTCATCAATGAGGACTCCGTCGGTGCGTTCTTCGGGCGAAGCCGTTCTCGCCATATGCCCCCATAACGCCTTGTTTCCGTATGCCCTGCCCTTAGTATAAAAATCAATGTCACAGATAACGGTTCTTTCATTTTTATAATCCCACATTATACTTCCGTCATAAAAATCAACGGCGGTATAACCTTTTTCCGCCGCAAGCCTGTGGAAATCAAGAATATCCTCAAAAATAACCAGACGGGACGACAGCTCAAGCCGCCAGAATTTCTTGTGGTCTGACGGGTACATCCTATGAGCGCATACAGCGTCAACCCAGTTAAACACAACGGCAAAACCGCTGCTTGTATCTTCCGCTTCTATGAAATTTATCAAGGATGGGTGTTTTAAATCCATATAGGGCTGAACAGCGGCTTTTAACCGTTCAACCGCGCTTTCAACCGTTCCTGTATACTCATCAGCCGGAGCTCCCGCGAATTTAATAAAATACCGTTTGCCGCTGTCAGACTGAACACCGAAACAGATATTCCCGCTGTCCTGACTGTCAAAAACCTTGAATACCCTGCCGTATTTACTCAGGAATGAAAAATCGAACGGTTCTTTAAGCTTATATGGTATTCCGTCGGTATACTGGATGTAAAAGTCATTAAGATACCATGACGGTACAGGGTTTTTCATATTATCAAACCAACGCAAAACATCCTGAGACTGTTTTAACATAGTATTAATTTCAGACTGACCAAACGGAACAGCCCAGTAAACCGAGGATAATGTATTACTCGCTATGTAAAAAGCAAGCAGTTTGAAGAACTCAAGAGGCGGTTCCCCACCGAAATATCCGCGAAGCTGTCCAGTGGCAAAATGAGGGCTTGCCGCCGCACTCCATACAATACGGTTGAATTCTTCCCACGGGTCGCCGAAATCATAACGGTCAAAATCGATAATTACTAATTCTCTGTTTTCAAGCATCATATTTCCTGCATGGTAATCACCGTGCTGAAAACACTGTGGGCGGTCTTTTAATAAAAAGCGGTTCTGTTCTAAATATTCAAGGATGTGTCCGTCTCCTTCAAACCTTAAACCGCACTCATGGTATTTTTGTATTTTATAATCTGTTTTGCGATTAAACCGCGGTTCCCATTCCTCCTGTGCTTCGGGAGCGGGTATACTATGTATTTTTTTCAGAATTTCACCGGATTTTAAACCAATTACGTACTTTTCGGTATCAGTCATAACAGGCAGTACAGTTTCCAAATCTTCGCCGTTAATCCAGCTTTGGAGGGAATATACGCCGTCTGCGCAGGTTCCGGATTCAACGGGAACACACATAGGAATACCAAGCGCCGAAACCTGTCCGAGCATATCAAACAAAGCTTTCCTCGGTTCATACCGCTCAATGGGTGTAATCCGAAGCAGGTATTTTTCTCCGCCGGACATAGCGACACAGTATTTTTTATCCTCCGACCACCCTTTTGTTACAGTTTCAATTTTTGTGAACCTTCGCCCGAAATCATTCCAAATCCGTGCTATGCTGACTGTTTCTTTTATATAATCCTGTTTCCCTAAAAAGTAGTTATTATAATTATCGCTGTTTTCTTCCGCTAAGCGTAATTTCAATTCTTCATATTTATGCGCGGCTGCCGAACAAGTATTCATATAATCTCTGTGATTAATATAGTCATACCATTGTTGGCTATCCGCTATTACAATATGAATAAAATGGGTCAATACGCGCGGCAGTTTTTCACCTGAAACAAACTCACCGCATTGATACATTGGATGAATCTTTCCGTTTTCTTCCCAGCCTACACATATAAAACCTTGTTCTTCCAACATAGGGGATAACACCAATACATCGTCAAAATCAAGCACCGAAACAACGATGTCAATAACCGGCTTCGCTTTAATATTTTTTATAGATGTACTGCCCACGTGCTGAATATCCTTTGCCGATGCACCGAAAATGACCCAAAGCTTTTTAATCGTATCAGCCGCTATAATTTCCCATTCCGGGTCATGGTTTAAAAGCTCAACAATGCCGCGTTTCAGTACTAACGCCATTTTTATAATCCCCTTTTATTTTTTTATTATATTAATAATTAACAAAATAATAATACTTTATTTTTCAAATATGGTATAATAAGTATATAATAAGCTTAATCTTTTTTAAGGGAGGTTAGTTTTATGAACGGGATAAGTAATTTTTCACCGTCAGCCGGATTATTCGGTTATACAGGGTACGGCGGAGTTTTTAACACTATAACCCCTGCCGGACAGAATAAAAATCTTCCCGTATCAAGCGACAAGGATTATGCAGATAAGCAAACCGGCATGTTTAATAAAGGCAACATGACCGAAGCTGAGAGAAAACGCCGCTTCGACAGCCTTGAATGTGAAACGTGTGACAGGCGCCGTTATCAGGATGTTTCAAATGATTCAGGAGTATCGTTTCAGACTCCCACAAAAATCAGTCCCGAGGCTGCCGGAAGCGCTGTAAGGACTCATGAAAACCAGCATGTTTCAAGAAATCAAGCAAAAGCAGAACGCGAGGATATGAAAATTGTTTCACAATCGGTCAGAATAATGTATGATATATGTCCGGAATGCGGCAAGATAGTCGCATCAGGCGGTGAAACGAGGACGGTTACTAAATCCGACAATAAACAAAGTAAATATAACGTGGGTAAACAAGACAAAACTCCCGGTAAATCTTTTAATACCGCCGCATAACAGATAATATAAATGCCGATAAAAATTAATGCGAACTCCGCTCCGGTAAAAACCGAAGGTGCAGTCCGCATTTTTATTTTGGAGGCGCCACCCGGATTTGAACCGGGGAATAAGGGTGTTGCAGACCCTTGCCTTACCACTTGGCTATAGCGCCTGATATTGTTGTTTACATCTGTGGAGCGGATTACGAGGCTC
>DBCY01000181.1:0-2785 GCA_002293295.1 Ruminococcus sp. UBA946
TTTGTAATAATGACTAAATATTAATAATATTTTTTATTCAAATTATACCATTACCCGTAATTGATATATTAAAAATATTATTAACGCTACACTACTTTTATCTTAGATTTCATTTCGGTTTTCAAGCGCTTTGAACAATGTGATTTCATCTGCATATTCAAGAGTTCCGCCAATCGGTATGCCGAATGCCAGTCTTGTGCATTTTATTCCTATAGGTTTCAGCAGCCTTGAGATATACATTGCCGTCGCTTCACCCTCGACGGTAGGGTTTGTAGCCATTATTACCTCGGAAATTTCCTGTCCGCCAATGCGGGAAAGCAGCTCCTTAATACGTATATTGTCAGGAGTTATGCCGTCCATCGGCGATAAAAGCCCGTGCAGAACATGATAAACGCCCTTGTACTCATTCGTGCGTTCAAATGCCGATATATCCTTCGGCGTTTCAACAACGCAGATTGTTTTATTATCCCTGCCGGTATCCCCGCAAATATGACATATATTACTTTCTGTAAGATTCTGGCATATAGTACAGCATTTAACAGTTTTATGAGCATAAACTATTGCGTCCGCAAATGCTTTTGCGTCTTCCTCAGCTATGCCCACAATGTGATATGCAAGCCTCTGAGCTGTTTTTATACCGATTCCAGGAAGCTTGGCAAATTGTTCCGCCAGCAGTAAAAGCGGTAAAGCAGTATTTCCTCCCGCCATATTTTCAACTCCGTTCTGATATTTTTAAACGGTAATCAATTGTTTTTCAGTTAAAACAGTCCCGGGAATGAAACCCCGCCTGTTACAGCCCCTATTTCCTTTTCTGAAACCTCTTCGATTTGCTTGACCGTATCGTTAAACGCGCTTATTATCAAATCCTGAAGCATTTCAATATCATCGGGGTCTGCCACCTCCGGTTTAATTTTCAAAGCTTTCAGTTCTTTTTTGCCGGACATGACAATTTCTACCGCACCGCCGCCAACAGTAGTTTTAAACTCTCTGCTTTCAATGTCATCCTGGATTTCCGTAATCTGATTCTGCATATTCTGAGCTTGTTTTATCATACTTTGCATATTCTGCTGGCCGCCGCCCATACCTTTTGGAAGTCTTGATTTCATATTTATATACTCCTCTTAATTTAATTATTTAGAAACGGGAAATTCCCTTTTTCATTTTTCTTAGTGAAAATAATTAACTGAAGTAATTTATTTACATTCTGTTTGTATATTATTTTCAGCTGCCTTTTCTATAATGCTCTTTATTTTTTCCGTGCTTTGTACAGGTGATTTATAAGGGTTATTACCCCCGGCAAATTTAGAGCGTATTGAATAAGATTTGCCGGTAATCCGGGTTACCGCTTCCTGTAGTTTTTCCGCGTTTTCCTTTTTTCTGAGCAGCTGCACAAAAAATTCATTTTCCGCATAAATAAGCATAATTCCCTGGTTTTCTACAGCGCGAGAGCCGTCTAATGCCCCGTAAGCCGGAGGACAAAGCTCGGCGAATATTTCAAGGATTTCTGCCCATTTTTTTACCGGTTTGAAATCCTCCAGCTTCATTTTAGAGAGATTCGGAACCGCTTCAGAAGCTTCGGATTTAGTTTTATCATAAAAATTTAACGGTAAATAAGGAGTTTGTCCGGTTCGGGAATAACCTGAAAGCTGTTTTTCAAGGGTATTTATACGTACGAGCAAATCACTGTTTCCGCTTATTACTGAATCGGAAACAGGCGTTTCCGAACACAGCTTAATAATGCACATTTCTATTTCCACGCGTTTAGCCGATACCTTTGACAGCCTTTCATTTGCAGCCTGAAGAATGCCGAGTTTTGAAAAGATTTCATCTATCGTAAGCTTTTTTGCAATAATCTGTATCCGTTCGATTTCATCCGGAATACAAGCAATTATACTGATATTTTCGGGAATTGCTTTTGCCATCATTATATTCCTGAATTGATTTATCAGTTCGTCGCAAAGCTTCTGCATATCCTTGGACATTTTATAAAGCTTGTCAATTATCAGAATTGCGGCTGACGCGTTTTGGTTAGCGATTGCCTCGATTATATCAAAAAGGTAGTCGCGCCCGGAAATGCCTGCGGCGTCAGATACAGTTTCAATAGTAACAATATCTGAAAAAGCTATGCACTGGTCAAGCAATGAAAGCGCGTCGCGCATACCTCCGTCGGCAGTTCTTGCAATTAATTCCGCAGCGTTATCGTTAAGGTTAATATTTTCTTTTTCCGCAAAATACAAGAGCCGTTCTTTTATATCCTCAGGTGTTATTCTGCGGAAATCATACCTCTGGCACCGTGACAGCACCGTCGGCAAAACCTTATGGATTTCCGTGGTTGCAAGAATGAATTTAACGTGAGAGGGGGGTTCCTCCATTATTTTAAGAAGCGCATTAAACGCTTCCTTTGAAAGCATATGAACCTCGTCTATAATATAAACCTTATACCTGCAGCGTTCCGGAGTATAAACCGCACCTTCGCGCAAATCCCTGACATCGTCAACGCCGTTATTGGAGGCGGCGTCAATTTCTATTATATCAGACAGCGCATTATCCTCGGCGTCCCTGCAAATACTGCATTTAAGGCATGGATTTCCGTTTACGGGCTGTTCACAGTTTACGGCCTTTGCAAAAATCCGTGCGCAGGTAGTTTTCCCAGTACCTCTCGAACCGGTAAAAAGATAAGCATGGGCTGTTTTATTATTTTGAATCTGATTAAGCAGGGTTTTAGTTATATGTGGCTGAGATACGACATCGTCAAATACAGCCGGACGGTATTTGCGGTATAACG
>DBCY01000181.1:2807-4250 GCA_002293295.1 Ruminococcus sp. UBA946
TATTCTGAAATAGGGGGGAATCAGATATTTTAGTCGGGATAATCCGCACTGGCTTCGTTATCAGCATTAACGGTCTTCATGTTCGGGTCGATTTGCTCAAGAAGTCCGGCGGCTTCGGCGATTCTGCAATAATATTCCTTGAAACCGTCAACATCATCCATGTTATTAATCAAAGCACGGGAATAGTATTCCCGGCTTTTGTCTATATTCTTCATTTGAAGGAACGCAAGAGAACACCCTCCTAAGGCGAACGCATAATTCTTTCCTTCCGTTACTGAACGCCTGAAGCATTCCAGTGCCTTATCCGGCATTTCACCCTTCAGATATGCCAGCCCCATATCGGTAAGCACATAGTCGATTAATGTATTTTTTTTCAGAAGCTTTTCATAAAACTCGATAGCTTCGCTGTAACAGCCTGTATAAGTGTAACAGCGGCTGGTTAATATGTATATGTCATCAATATTTATTCTCATATCTATGGATTTTATATAATATTTTGCGGCATTGGTCGGATAGCCCATAAGCTGGTAAGTTCTCCCGTGAAAATAATAAAGGACAGCCTTCCAGGAATCCTTGATTTTAGTTTCCTCCAGTTCGCCGAAAATATCCAGCGCGGTGTTAAAGTCACCTTTATGAAGAGCCTTGACACCCTTATGGAAATAAAATGATTTTGACGAAACCGTGTTGAAGGTTTTACCGATAACTCGGTTGTCAAAAGGGTATTCGCTGCCTTCCTTAAACAGCATGCCGCATGTTTTGAAAATGATAACCGTCGCCGGGGCAAGTATTCCGCACAGAAAATATAATAATATATAATTCATGAATACGGTGTTGTCATTATGATAAGCAATACCTATTATTGACAAAAAAAAAGCAAAAATCACTGAAACAGGCATATAAATCCTGATATTATATAAGAGACACTTTATAAATTTATACATAATTCTCATCCTGTAAAAAATTAAAAGAATTTATTGGAAATCCGATGTATAGGTGTGCAGGCTTGCTGCGGCACACAAAACGTTCCGCTTAATGCTGCTCGGTTCCCCGCCTGACATGGTTCACGGTGTTTTATTGCACAGAGCCCGCACACCTATACATCGGATAGAAATCCAACTGTTAAGTAAAATGGATTAAAAACATTATACCACACTTTTTTTCCCTTTGCAAGGGAAAAATAATTTTTTAACAATTAGCTTTTCCTTTTTTGCATTAGGAAACAGATTTGTCTGTTTCCTGGAACAATTACACAGAATGTGTAATTATTCTGTATGTATTATATAAGATATTAAAATTATACCGTAGCGGTAGGCATACGCCGCTGTCAACTGATAATCGGTACCAGCCGGAAAGCGCCGAGTATCCATATATGAGCAATCTTTTAATATAAAAACAATATATCAGAACCTGTTACATAAGTGTAAACGTATGTCATTCCGGTAG
>DBCY01000181.1:4272-6139 GCA_002293295.1 Ruminococcus sp. UBA946
GGATTTTCGCCTTGTCTTCAGCATAATCATACTCGAAAATCCATACATTTTTCCTATGGGAAAAGGTTCTTATGTTTCCTGTCCTTCAAACTGTTTCTGATAAAGGGAATAATACACCCCTTTCAGCGACAGCAGCTCATCATGGCTGCCGGATTCGGCTATACTTCCGTTGTTTAGTACGACAATCCTGTCTGCGTCCCTTATTGTTGAAAGCCGGTGCGCTATAATAATACTGGTTCTGTTCTTCATAAGCTTCACCATTGCGGATTGCAGCTCCGCTTCCGTTCTGGTGTCAACACTTGACGTCGCCTCATCAAGTATAAGTATTTTAGGGTCGGATAAAACCGCGCGAGCAATCGCAAGGAGCTGTCTTTGTCCCTCGCTTAAATCCTCTCCGTTTTCGGTCAGAACGGTTCGGTAATCATCAGGATAATTGCTAATAAACCTGTCAGCGTTGGCGAAAACCGCGGCTTTTTCCATTTCATCAAGGGTGGCGTCCTGTTTTCCGTATGTGATGTTATCCTCAATGCTTCCGCTGAAAAGAACGGTATCCTGAAGAACCATGGCAATGGATTTCCGCAGCTCATACCGGTCTGTATTTCTTATATCAACGCCGTCTACAGTGATAACGCCGCCGTTAATATCATAAAACCTTGTCAGCAGATTAACGATTGTGGTCTTTCCGGAACCTGTAGCTCCCACAACGGCAACCTTTTCACCCTGCTTTATGTCAAGACTGAAGTTTTTCAGCACAGGTCGGTCTTCAACATAGGAAAAATCAACTTCCTTAAAGCTTATATCTCCCCTGATACTTTCAGCCGTAAGGTTATAGGCGGTATTATCGGTTTCAGACGGCGTGTCCATAACTTCAAAGACGCGTTCCGCACCCGCAATAGCGGTTTGAATTTGCGCATATTGATTTGCGATTTCATTTACGGAACGTGAAAACTGTTTTGTATACAGGATAAAAGCCTGGATTGTCCCTATGGTAATCGCACCTTTCAATGCAAACAAGCCGCCGAATACCGCGACAAGTATAAAGCCGAAGTTAGAAATAATCCCCGTTAAAGGCCAAACTGCCCCGCTGAAAATATGAGCTTTGATACCGCTGTTCTTTAATGAACGGCTGATATTATCAAATTTTCCCCGGAGGTTTGCTGAATGTTAAATGCGGTAACAGTGTGAAAACCTGTTATCATTTCCTCTATATGACCGTTCAGGCTGCCTAGAAAATGCTGCTGCTCCTTAAAGAATTTACGCATCCGTTTGCTTAAGAAGCCGCTGGTGAATATTGTGATAATTATTGTTGACAAACATAATAAAGTCAGTACGGGTGAATAAAAAAGCATGATAACAAGCGAACCAAGAATGATAACAACCCCTGAAATGAGGGAATTCAAGGACTGTGAAACTGAATTTGAAATATTTTCAACGTTGTTTGTCATTCTGCTCATTAAATCGCCGTGACTGTGCGTATCAATGTATTTTACCGGCAGGCGCACAAGCTTATTGAACAGGTCATTCCGTAAGTTTTTTACTGTAGTCTGAGAAAGCCTTGCCGAAAAAATCCCCTGCAGATAAGTGAAAACCGACAGCATTATATAAACTCCAATCAGAAGAGCCGTCATAACGCCGAGCTGAGCAAAATCTACTTTTTGATTTTCTCCGCTAATTATAAGGGCGTCAATCGCCGACCTTTGAAGCGAGGGGGCATACAGCGTCAGCGCAGTTATAATAACCGTTATTATTATAAGCTGAAAAAACAGTTTACGGCTTCCGCTTATATATATTAACAGTCTTTTGGAAGTTCCCGACGCATTTTCAGGTTTTTCAACCATCATAACAGGATGAACCCCGCGTTTCATTC
>DBCY01000181.1:6155-10404 GCA_002293295.1 Ruminococcus sp. UBA946
ATACTAATCCTAAATAAAAACATAGAATGTTTTTATTTGCTTTTGCTGTGCAAAAGCTGCGGCTTTGCCGCATGGGATGCCGTTAATATATTCATCTGTGCGATTTTCGCACAGTGGCAATTTCATTGCCAGATTAAAACCATTCTATGGTTTTAATCAAGAATAGTATTATTAAGCGGTTTCTTATAAGAGGTTAATAGTTTTTAAGTAACATAGATTTCTTTCAGACTATTAATTCTTTTAATTATTGAATTTTTTAAAATCTGGCTTCTGACCACTGACTACTGACCACTGTCTGCTAGTCGATGCCCATTTTGGGGTATCGTCAAAGCGTTTGTTGCCTCCGTGCTGGGAATCGTAAATATCGCGGTAAACCTGGCTGTTAGTCATCAGTTCGTCATGCGTGCCTACAGCCGATAAAACGCCGCCTTCAATAACGGCAATACGGTCGCAGTCCTTTACGCTGGCAATTCTCTGAGCGATTTTAATGACGGTAGTTCCCTTAAGCTCAGAACGCAAAGCTTCCTGCAGCTTTGCTTCCGTTCCCAGGTCAAGAGCCGAGGTGCTGTCGTCAAGGATTAATATTTCCGGTTTTTTTGCTATTGCCCTTGCGATGCAAAGACGCTGCTTCTGCCCTCCTGAAAGGCTTGCTCCCTTTTCCGCAATAATACTTTCATATTGCCCGGGTATTTTTGAAATAAATTCGTGAGCCTGAGCTGTCTTTGCCGCGGATATTACTTCCCCGTCCGAAATTTCATGACAGCCGATGCCGATATTATATTTTACAGTTCCCGAAAACAATTCGCATTTTTGCAGAACCATGCTTATTTTTCCCCGTAAGTCACTTATAGGGTAATCCCTGACTGGAATACCGTCAACAAGGATTTCACCCTCGGTGCAGTCGTAAAAACGTGAAATCAGGTTTACCAAAGTGGTTTTGCCCGAACCGGTCGAACCCAGAACGGCAAAGCTTTCCCCCGGTTTTATTTCCAGGGAAATACCGTTTAATACCTTTTTCCCCGAAGATTCCGGATATGAGAAATTAACGTTCCTGAACGTTACCGAACCTCGTTTTACCAGCTTTGCCCTGTCATTGTCACCGTCTTTCAGGACAGGGTCCGTATCAAGCAGTTCCTTTATCCGCGAGGCGCTCGCCCTTGTTCTGGAAACCGATTGGAACATCATGCTTACCATCGTGACAGCCATCATAATCTGAGTGCAGTATGTAACAGCAGCCATAACTTCCCCGGCTTGTATATTACGCGCTTCGACCTGAAATCCGCCGATAAGGATAACCGCCGCAATGGCAATGTTGTTGATTAAAGTCAGAACGGGATTGAGCGTCGCTATTATTATGAGAACGTAAAGGTTAGTATCCGCCAAATCATTGTTTGCTCCGGCAAACCGCCCGGCTTCGTATTTCTCGCGGACAAAAGCCTTAACCACTCTCATTCCGTTTATATTTTCCTTAACGACATTGTTTACCTTATCAAGCTTGTCCTGTACCTTCGCATAAACGGGAAGGGCTTTGAAAAGAGCCAGAGCCATCACCAGAAGCATTGCCGGCAGGACGCATAGAATAACCGTTCCGAATGAAAGGTCAAGTGTAGTCATCATTATAATACCGCCGATAAAAAATGAAAACATGCGCACAAACATACGCAATGCCATTTCGATGAAATGCTGCACGACGGATATGTCATTTGTGAGCCTTGTAATAAGCGAACCGGATGTGAATTTATCAGTCTGTTCAAGGGACAGCGACATAACCTTCCTGAATGAAGCGCTGCGAAGGTCACAGCTGAAATTCTGAGCGGTAAAACCGACAAAGACAGTGCAGGTTAACCCGCATATTCCGCTGACGAAAAGAACGGCGAGCATAATAACGCCCATACGGATTATCAGGTTTATATCCCCTCCGGCAACGCCGTCGTCGATTATAACTGACATCAGCTTCGGCAGCATTAAATCAAGGATAACCTCCAGAACCATTGCCGACGGGGCTATAATACAATATTTCAGATAGGGTTTTAAATAAATCAGAAGTTTCTTCATAAATATGACCATCCTTTTCGGATGCTTTGAATTGAAAGGACAAAAGCTCCAGTACCTTGTAACAGCTAAAAGTTTGCATATAATAATAAAAATTATACCGCCGCAGGCGGTATACCGCCATTGTTAATTGTTATTTATTAATTGTTAATTGAATAAGCCCCGGATTAATTATAATATCCCTGACTTCCTCACGGGTCAAGAGCCATGCGCCGGTTGTTCCGTCAAGGTAAACGGGGTGAGTGATTTCCACAATATCAAACGAGTTTTCCAGAACGGCGAGGATTTCAGGCATTATGACATTATCGACGCTGCTGGCGGCAATTCCTATTGCAAGAAGAGGATTAGGGGCGTTTTTATATGAATCGGCGGTTTTACGGATTTCGTTCAAAGCCTTGATAAGCCTGTCAAAATAAGCGATACTGAAATCATAAATCTCATCGAACGGCTTGTTATTTTCGGAAATTTCAGAGTATCTGCCGATGAATTCATTTTTTATGTCCTCCGTTTCTTTCACTGAACGGCTGTAATCGGCGGAAAGAAGCTTAGTAACATCGCTTATATCAATTGTCCCGGTAATTATACTAAGCGTTTCCGATACATAAGACTGCATCTCGGCGGCAAGCTGTTTATCCTTTTTATAAACAGGGTCCTGCTCGTTTTGCGCATATAAAAAGCCGTTCAGGAAATAATGCTCGGTCAGCTCTTCGGTTAATTCCTCCGCCTCTTCCGGTGATAAAGTAAATATTGTTTTTATTTTTACACCGGTACGGTCCCTGTCGAGCAGCCCTCCCGTTTTATAATCCGTAACGCGTTCGGGCAATGCCGTCTTTGTTTCCGTTATTG
Source organism: Ruminococcus sp. UBA946 (assembly GCA_002293295.1). GTDB lineage: Bacteria > Bacillota > Clostridia > Oscillospirales > Ruminococcaceae > UBA946. The sequence goes on from DBCY01000181.1 coordinate 9,054, forward strand.
CCGGTGTTATCACAGTTTCAGTTGCAGTAACTGATGTTTCGGGTATTGACGTTGTTTCAGCAAGGGTTTCGGCAGGTCTGTCCGATGATGTTACTAAAGGCTTTGTTTCAAGAACGGCTGTTTCGATCGCCGGATTTTCTTTGTCAAGCTCCGCTTTGGCAATATCGCCCGCTTCCTTCATAGCAGCCTGCAGCTGCGCTTCAAGTATTGCGTCGGCAATGCCTTTCTGCCTGTCACTAACGGAGTTGACATATGAGCCTGTAAAATATACCGCCGTTATAACGCTTACGGTGCATACGGCAAGAACAAGGGTAAGTTTACCAAGATAACGCAGCATTAAAATTTCCTCTCAAAAATAAGAACCTGTTCCCATAGGAAAAATGTATAGATTTTCGAGTATAATTTTATTGGATAATAGGCAAAAATCCGCAGACAGGCTGTCGCCTTTCAAGGATTTTTAACGCTGTATCCGATAAAATTTACCGAAAAGATATGTGTTTATGCCTATGGGAACAGGTTCTAAATATAACATTCAGTAAAGGGATGTTTTTTTGCTTATATTATAATCCTTCTTTGAAGCTGTTTTTATACAGATAATATATATTACGGCAGTAACCGCAATAACGGCGCAGCATTTTATAAACAAGCTGAATGCATCGCTTGCCGGTATCCGCAAATTTAAAATACTGGCTCCTATTCCAGCCGAAAGAGATACAAGCAGTGCTGTTTCCTCATGGTCGGTTATAAGCGCAATGAGTATATTTATGATTCCGCACAAAAAGTAAATAAAAAATGTAACTATAATAAAAAACATAATTGAACCGAGGGGTGTATATTTAAAATCCAGAGCCGGACTGCCCGTCATAACGCGGAAGGATATAAAGCCGCTGCTCCATTTGTCCGAAAAAGGGAACACCCTGTTAATTATTATGATATTTATACCGAAAAGTATTATAAAAAAAATAATGGTATTAATCAGTAAAACCAGCATTTTCCCCAAAAGCCATTTTTTACGGCTTCCCGATTTTATTATATCGGCAGCTCCGAAATTGCTGTTTGAAACGATGCCGGATATTATGAAAAGATATGAAGGCAGATATATAAAAATTATATTTACAGCGTCGTTTAACACTAAGAACAATGTTTCAAGGGAAGAAAATGACGTCGCCGCCATATCGGACAGGTCGATATACCTGTAAATACATACGACAGCCGAAAAGGCGGCAGCAATAACAAAAAGACACCATCTTGCCGCGGGAAATCCTTCCGTTATGCCGTATTTAACGGTTAAAAGCAAGTTTTTCATTATAACCATCCCATCCTATGTGTCTAGTATTAATTAACAATTAAA
>DBCY01000164.1 GCA_002293295.1 Ruminococcus sp. UBA946
TGCTCTTGACATAGGAGCGTGTAGACGTAGGTGCAGGGATAATTACAGGAATAATTGTACTCCCGATTGCCTTGTGCGGCAAGTGTTTCATAAACTCGCCAAATATGAAGACACCGGATTATTGCCGGAAGAAATTGTTGATAAAATCATGAAAGCCGAAGCCGCCATCGTATTGAATGAAAAGTATATTAACAACTTGAAAAAATATCAAGACGCCGAGGAGAACGGCTTGCTTCTGCGGTTGCCTTGTAAGGTTGGTGACAAGGTTTATGTGATACGCGAGAATGCCGTTACAAAAATGCAAGTGACTGCTGTTGAACCCACGGGGTGGATAGCTAAAAATAGGCTTTGTAATGCTTATCTGGAAGACGATTATACTTACTTTTGCGCTACCTTCAGAGATTTTGGCAAAATAGTATTTTCATCCCATGACGAAGCCGAAAAGGCTTTAAGCAATATTCCTCTTGGAGATGCAAAAGGAGCAAGTAATGACATCAAATAATACAAGAGCCGAAAAAGCCCGCGGACTTCGTTATAAAAAGGCTATACTCTCCTCTCTTAACCGCGACAGCATTTTAGAAGATTTTTATGAAATCGAACAGCAATGCAGTGATGTACAGTATTTTTTTGAAGAGGACGGTGAAACGCTTCTGAACGCGCTTAACGGCGATGAGGAACAGGAATGGGAATTTAAGATGATGTTCTCGGACCTGTCGGCAAAATGCGAGCAGTTCAGAAGCGCTGTTTATGATAATTACGTTACTGAGCATTTTGATGATTTTTTTGTAGGCATCTGCGGGAACCGGTATAAATGCCTCGGATATGACAGCTATGAAGAGGATTACTATAGCCTTACGTCATATGCTTGTGATTGGGCTAGAGATGAAAGCAGAAAGCGGCTTATGCGTTTGACGAAAGAGGAATTGTTAAACATTGCCGGTCAGTGCTTCGGAATTGCTATGAGCTGGAATGATATACAGCACAGATATAACTGTCTGCAGGCAGCGTTCGACATCCTGAAAGATGAAAACACAGTTCTATTACAGTATATAAAGGATATTGAAGCCGCATATGACAGCGATATGAGCGAAAATGACTTTAAGCGTTTTGTTTCGGAATTGCCGGACAGATTTTGGATTGAATAAAAGGAGTGATTGTCTTGACCGCTAAAGAATACCTGCAACAAGCTTATTATCTTGACAGGGAAATAAAGCTGCTAAACGAAAGGATACTAGATAAGCGTTCCGATATGTATAATATTACACAGATGTATCAGAGAAACGGCGGCGGCAAGAATAATAACTTCAGCGCCTTTGACGGTATTTTACAAGAGGTTATGGACAACGAGGCGGAAATGAGAGAAAAGACGGCAGAATTATTTCTTAAACGTCTTGAAATCGAAAAAGTTATTGATTCAGTAAAAAATCAATTTGAAAGAAAAGTTCTCATCATGCGGTACTTGAAGTACAAGAAATGGGATAAGATTGCTACTGAAATGAACTATTCAAACTCCCACCTATACGAAGTACATACCAACGCTCTTAAAAACATCGTAGTAAAACAGAGTAAAACGTAGCGAATCGTAGTAAATCGTAGCTTGACCATAGTACCAAATTATGATATTATTAGGATAAGGAAGTGCCCAAAAACGTCTTGCAATATAAGCAGGGCGTTTTTTATTGCCGTAAATACAATAAAAAGGATATTTCAAAATGGATATAGTATATAAAAGCCCCGCCGACTTGAAGCCGTATGAACACAACGCCAAAAAGCACCCTCAGGAACAGATTGACCGTATAGCCGACAGTATAGCGGCATTCGGATTTAAGCGTGTTGTCGTCATTGATTCCGATGATGTTATTATTGCCGGGCATGGCAGCGTCTTAGCCGCCCAAAAGCTTGGGCTTGATAAAATCCCCTGCCTCCCGGCGGGGGATTTAACACCGGAACAGCTCAAGGCTTTCCGGCTTGCGGACAACAAGACAGCTGAAAGCGGATGGGATTATGAACTGCTTAACCTGGAGCTTGACGGAATAACAGATATTGATATGGGTATGTTCGGTTTTGAGAAGCTTCCCGAAATAGACATAGACGGCTTCTTCACCGAAACAGAAAACCCGGCTGAGAAAAAAGAAAAGGAAATACAGTGCCCCCACTGTAAACAGTATTTCGTGCCATGAAGTTATATATAGCCGCGACATCATCACCAACATCAAAAAAGGAGCTTCCTGCTTTCCTTGAAAAGTATAAGCCGATGTACTTGCTTGAAAGCTTTTATTATGCCGAAGAACCTGTAATGAATTATGTAAAGTCGGGAAACTGCAAGAGCTTCATTCTCGACAGCGGCGCTTTTACCTTTATGAACGCCGCTTATAAAAAGTCGGAAATGAATGTTGACTTCCTGAAATATACTCACAAATACTGTGACTTTATTAACAAGCACGGCATTGAGCTTTTCTTTGAAATGGATGTTGACCGTTTGACAAGCCTTGAATACGCCGAAAAGCTCCGGGCGGTCATAGAAAAAGAAACAGGGAAAAAGCCAATACCAGTATGGCACATTGACAGGGGGAAGCAGTATTTTATTGATATGTGCAGAAGTTACCCTTATGTCGCCGTAGGCGACTTGGTTCTTTACATAAAGAAAAGTCAGCATAAATATCTTAACTGGTTCTGTGATACGGCTCATAAATACGGCTGTAAAATTCACGGGCTCGGGTTCACTCCTTCCCGGAACGCCGGGCAATACCATTTTGACAGTATAGACAGCTCTTCATGGAATGTCGGGGTAAGATACGGTCATCTTTATGTTTTTAAAGGTGATTCCGTTGAATTAATAAAACATCCGCCGGGCATGAAAGGGAAAAGGGAGCCGCTGAAACATCAGAATTACAGCGCATGGGTTATGTACCAGAAATATCTTGATAAAGGAAGTATATAAATGAGAACGATAAAATTCATAACAAAAACCGCAGCTATAGCAGCTCTGTATGTTGCTGTATGCATAGGACTGGCGCCGTTCAGTTTCGGGCTTATTCAGATGAGGTTAGCAGAGATATTAAAAATCCTTGCGTTTTATAACAGGAAATACATACCGGCGCTTCTTATCGGTATTATTATCGCCAATATGTTCAGTCCTTTCGGACCTATAGACATTATATTTGGTGTTGCGGCAACTTCATTGTTTTGTTTGTCGGTAAGGAAACTAAAGACTAAAAAATTAATCCCTGTTGCAGGAGGCTTGATAATCGGAACGGTAATCGGTATAGAATTATGGCTTGTGCTTGGATTAAACCCGTTCGTGGCAATAGGCGGTGTTATTATCGGTGAATTTTTGACAATGCAGATAGGGGTATTTGTTTTTATGGCAATAGAAAAAAATCCTGTTATTATTAAACTTATAAAGGATTTATAAGAATATTCTGTCTGCTTGGCGGGAGGTATGGACAACATGGCAGAAAACCGCAAAAAGAGGGGCAGACCCGCAGTTGAAATTGATAAAAAAACGTTTCAGCAACTCTGTCATATAAACTGTACACTTGAGGAAATATCAGGCGTTCTGGGTTGTAGCGAGGATACAATAGAGCGTTGGTGCAAGCGTGAATTTAAAATGAATTTTGCGGACTCCTACAGGGTATATTCAAGCAACGGCAGAGCTTCTATTAGGCGTATGCAATTTGAACATATGAAGAAAAGCCCGGCTATGGCGATTTTCCTCGGCAAGGTTCTTTTAGGGCAGAGGGAAAATGCTGACCCGGAAGCTAACGGCGATGTAACAATTAATATCGTCACTGACGACTAAGGGGCGGTTTTAATGGAAGTAACCAAAACCGTTACTAAGAAATTCAAGGAGTTTATATTTGACTGGGCATTTGAAACATATCTGCTTGTTGGCGGGTACGGCTCGGGTAAATCATACCAATGCGCTTTAAAAATAATATTACGGTGTATTAAGGAAAAAACAAAGGTTCTAGTCGTCCGGAATGTTTATAACTCGCACAAGGAAAGTACATACGACCTAATAGATGAAATAATTACTGGTTTAGGTTTGACCCATAAGGTAAGGAAGTTAAAAAGCCCGATAGAATATATCTTCTGGAACGGCTCGCGTATTATTTTCAAAGGTATGGACGACCCTGCAAAATCAAAGTCCATCAACGGCGTTGCGGTTGTATGGATTGAAGAATGCTCGGAAGTAAAATACGACGGTTATAAAGAACTCCTGGGGCGGCTTCGTACTCCCGGGGTATCTTTGAACTATATACTTTCCTGTAATCCTGTGGGGCGGGAAAACTGGGTGTACAGACATTTCTTTGTCCGTCTTGACGACGAGGGGAATGAAACTGTTATCCTTGACGAGGAAACTTTTTACCGTCAGGGGCAAATATCACTCGGGAAAGTTTATTATCATCATTCAACGCCTGATGACAACCCTTTTCTGACGGTTGAATACATAGAACGTCTTGACGATATTAAAAACTATGACAAGCCTTTATGGCGCGTTGCCCGTTACGGACGGTTCGGCGCGGCAGGAACAAGGGTATTGCCGCAGTTCAACGTTGCCGGTAATATAGACGATTTCAATATGGCTATTACCGTCATCCCTGAGAAAAACCGTTATTATGGTTTTGATTTTGGTTTTGAGGAATCATACAATGCTGTTATATCAATGGCTGTTGACCTTAAAAATAAAATACTTTATATCTATGACGAGATTTACCTTAATAAAATAACAGATGACAAATTCGCGCAGCATCCGAAAATGATTGAACATAAAGCCAAAGAACATGAACTCAGCGCGGACAGCGAAGACCCGAAAGCGATTGCATATTACCGTCAGCAGGGATTTAACATACGAAAGTGTAAAAAGTTTGCCGGAAGCAGGCTGTCATATACCCGTAAGGTTAAGAGGTTCCGGCAGATTATTTGCAGCCCGAAATGTATTAATACCATCAGGGAGCTTAAGGACCTGACATATAAAAAGGATACAAAAGGCAATGTTATGTATGACGAGTTTAATATTGACCCGCATACATTCAGCGCTGTTTGGTACGGGCTTGACAGGGTGACAGTAGCTGACGTTAAGGAACGGAAATCAAACAGCAGACGAGGGAGAAAATAATAAAGTGAATGAAATGTCAGTTCTTGGATTAGGATTTGTACCCGGTTATGCGACTAGCATAATCTACAAGGAAATTACCGGATTATACGGGCAAAGTCTGTTAAAGGAATTTGCTCACATCATAAAGTATTATGAAATATATGAAGAGGGCGCAGAGTTCACAACGGAGGGAAGCAACGGCGATTATACGCCTTCAAATCTGCATATTAAAAACGCTGCTTCGCTTGTGGATAAACAGGCACGATTTTTATTCTCCAAAAAGCCGGATATAATTTATAATGTTAAATACAATGGCAATAACAAGAGCGAAACGGCGGCGGCAAAAGATGAAATGTCTGTTATACAATCTTTTATTGACAAAGTGCTGACAAAAAACAACTTCCACGCTAACCTGCTTAAAGCCGCCAAAGACTGCTTTATAGGTAAAAGAGTGGCTTGGTTCGTAAACGTCAGCGAAACAAGCCAGTCAATAAGCATTGATTTTATTCCGGCTCTTGAATTTGTTGCCGATTATGACAATGCGAACCGGCTTGTAAAAATAATCGCTTTCTATCAAATCAACAATAATTCGAGTGAGAAGAAAGAGCAGCGTATTTACAAGAAAAAATACTGGATGGAAAACGGTCTTTGTCATGTAGTGGAAGAAATATATGACGGTCGCGGCGTTGTTATTGAAACGATTGTGCCGGAGCAATCCACGAAGTTTACATATATCCCTGCCGGAGTTATTATTAATGACGGGCTTTTGGGGGATATAAGCGGCAAGAGCGATATTGCCGAGTTATCCGGTTATGAAGAAGCTTTCAGCAGGCTTGCTAATGCCGATATAGACGCGGAACGTAAAAATATGAACCCGATTTTATACTCAATCGGCATGACAAACGAATCAACCCAAAATTTAAGCATTGCCCCCGGCAGTTATCACGATTATCAGCCGGAAGCTTTACTTATTGAAAACGGTTCAATCGGTCAGGTAGGCATTCTTGAAGCTAAAATGGGTTACAGTGCTGCGCTTAAAACAACGCTCGACCGAATATCGGCTAAAATGCACAATGTTGTTGATGTTCCCGATGTTGACACTGACAAGCTTCAGGGCGTGATTACAAGCGGCAAGGGACTTAAAGCCTTATATTGGGGCTTGATAGTGCGCTGTGATGAAAAAATGCTTGCATGGCGCCCCGAAATAGAGAAAATCATTAATGCTGTAATAGACGGTGCGCTGCTTTATCCCGGTTCGGCAGCTGCTTATTGCGATGAAGCCATTAAGCCCACAAATTATTTTCTGACTATAGAAAATCAATATCCTTTACCCGAGGACGAGGAAAGTGAAAAACAGATTGACATGTCGGAAGTAAACAGCAGTCTTATGTCTAAAAAAGCCTATATGAAAAAGTGGCGCGGACTGGATGACGAAGCCGCCGACGCGGAATTACAGCAAATTGCTAAAGAACGCCAAATACTGGAGGACGCATTTTCCGTTGACCCTCCGATTGATTTAAGCGGCTTGAACATACAGCCTCTTGACGGGAGTTGATAATATTGGCAGAAAAATACGTATGGGTGTTGTCTGACAGCGATAAATACCGTAATGCGCTGACGCGGAAACAGGCACAGCAAATCACTGATATGTACAGGAAAGCTTTCAAGGACATAAACCGTCAAATATCAAATTTGCCGGACCGCTCAAGAAAATTCTATTTGAAAAACCTGCAAAAAGCAATTGCCGAAGCTTTAACGGAAATCAGCGAACGGGCGGGAATAGTTATTCCGAATAATATGAGACTGGCGGCTGAACAGGTATTAAAGGAAACAAACAAGCTTCCTGCCGCTTTAGGTATGCCTGTCAGCGCGAATATGGCTGCTATATCAAACAGTATTGTTACCAATATATTAGCAGGCAATATATATAAAGAAGGATGGATATTTTCGGGGGCTTTGTGGAAAGACCTGAAACACAAGCAGGGTAAAATCAATCAAACTATAGCCGAGGGGGTTATATATAACAAAAGTTCAGCCGAAATTGCTCAAAGCCTGGTTAAATACCTTGACCCTGATGTTCCTATGTCAAAAATTGCTTACAGGACGGAAACGCTTGCGAGAACGCTTGTCAGCCATGCTTATCAGCAAGCTATAGTCGAAGCAAGCCGGCATAATCCTTTTTGCACAGGGTTAAGGTGGATGATTTCCAACAGCGGACGTGTCTGTCCGCTTTGTTTAGCCAGAGAGGGTAATATATATCCGGTCAATGATGTTCCGCTCGACCACCCAAGAGGAATGTGTACCCTTGAAATAGTCATGGAGAAAAACATGACAGATATAGCCGTTGATATAGCTGATTGGAAACAGGGTAATTCAAACCCCGCGCTTGATAATTGGGCGGAATACTTGAATACGGGATTGACAAACGGCGGTAATGGTAGTATAATTAAAGCAGGAAGTAATAAAGGAGCAGACGCGGTGAACGAGACGTTGATAAAAGCTCGTGATATAAATGGGTACAGGCAATCTCCACATAATATTCTTTCAGATGGTGACATACATCATTTAATTGAAGAAATAAATGCTATAGAAGCTGATAGTGATGTTTTTAAGTTTAACGAGGGTACTGCAACCGGATATTCGGAAAGAACAAATTTTATAAATATAAAAGGTGACATATTCCCCGATTTATCCTCAAAACATCCGAGAGATATAATGTCTGAGCGTGCGGTTCTCGCACATGAATTTTACGGTCACTTTAAGTTTTATCCATCCGCATTCAGACCGAATGACTGGCGCGACGAGATGAGGGCAAGTTATATAGCGGCATTAAAAGCTCCGAATTTATCAGACCGGGACAGGGCATACTTAATGTTAGACGCATATGAAAGGGCAAAGGAAGCCGGACACTATTTTGATTATTCAAAGAAAGCGAGGGAAATCATATATGGCTACAAAAACTAGAGATTATACAAAAGCCGAATGGGACGCATTGTGGGAAAAGCTTGACCATCCTGATGAAACCGTTATATGTCCCCGTTGCGGAAATGAAATCATTTATAAAGAAATCGGCAACTCTACTTCTGTGGAATGCTTGAGTGAAAAATGTATCTTTGGAGGAATCCGCGGCATTTAAATTTAATCGAATTAAAACAGGTGCCAAAATACCGTTTTTCAAAAGAGCCGCAATTTGCGGTTCTTTTTCATAGGAGAAATGTTATGGAAAGCA
>DBCY01000172.1:0-175 GCA_002293295.1 Ruminococcus sp. UBA946
AGACTATTTTATAATAATATATACTTTTTACAGACAAAATTTGGTAGCTTTTTATTATGCCCCCTAATGAAAATGCGGACATGGAAATTTGAATTAAATGCTTGCAAAATTAACGGAATTATGGTATAATAATACTATTCCTGATAAAACAAATTCAGAACCTGTTCCCATAGGC
>DBCY01000172.1:273-3932 GCA_002293295.1 Ruminococcus sp. UBA946
TTTTTCCTATGGGAACAGGTTCTCATTTATTAATCCGGCTGTTTTATACCGGACATGCATCATATAAAATAAAGGGGGGTCCGACTGTTATATGAATTCCTTTGTCGAGGTTTTTGATGAGGTGCAGGAATACTGCAAAAAAAAGGTCGCCGGGGGAGAGCTCACCGACGTGGCATACAGATTATGGATAGAAACCCTGCGCCCTGTCAAGCTTGACGGTCAGGTCGCTTATTTATGCGTTAAATCTGAATTTCAAAGAGACACGACTATGAAGAATTACGGTAAGCTGCTTACCGAAGCTTTTATGAACGTCCTGGGCTTTGAAGTCGAAATCAGGATTAACCTCTCAGACGAAGAGGACGAATCCGACAATACCCCCATAATAAAACGTCTTGAGCTTGAGCAGTCCTTTTCAAACGCCGAGTATGACTACACCTTCGAAACCTTTATCGTGGGGCGTTCAAACGAATTTGCCCACGCCGCGTGCCAGGCTGTCGCCAAGCACCTCGGAGGCGCTTATAATCCCCTTTTTATCCACGGTCCGTCGGGACTCGGCAAAACGCATCTTCTTACCGCAATCAGCAATGAAATTAAACTTAAAAAGCCCGGCACCAACATTATTTATGTTACCGGAGAAACCTTTGCGATTGAGCTTATAAACGCCATCCAGCAAAAAAAGGACACCTCCCTTTTCCATAATAAATACCGTTCAGCCGATGTTCTTCTTGTGGACGATATCCAGTTTATCGCCGGCAAGGAATCNNTTTTTCCATACTTTTAACGAGCTTCATAAAATAGGCAAGCAAATCGTTCTTACTTCCGACCGTCCCCCAAAGGATATAAAAACGCTTGAGGACCGAATCCGAACCCGTTTTGAATGGGGTTTGATTGCCGATATTTCATCTCCCGATTTTGAAACAAGGGTAGCCATAATACGGCGCAAAGCCGAGCTGCTTGACCTGACTATCCCTGACGATGTAGCCGAATACATAGCGAACCGCTTAAAATCCGACATCCGCCAGCTTGAAGGCTGCGTTAAAAAATTAAAGGCTTCGAAGCATCTTGTGGGAACCCCCCCTTCAATAGCCCAGGCTCAGAATACAATAAGGGAAATTCTTTCCGACGACCAGCCGGCTCCCATAACCTTCGAACGCATTTTGAACGAAGTTGCGGGTATTTACAGTATAACCGCCGACGATATACGCTCCAACAAGCGTTCCTCGCAGATTTCAACAGCCCGGAAGGTTGCTTCCTATATAATCAAGGAAACCACCAATATGTCCTTTAAGTCAATAGGTCTTGAGCTTGGGGGGCGCGACCATTCGACCATTATTTATTACAACGACGATATTATCGCTTCAATAAAAAAGGACGCGCGTCTTAAGGAAACTATTGAGGATATTATCAAGAACATACAGAATAAATAGCTTAAAATCCTGTTTTACTCTGTTAGCCGTTTTGTATACTCGCTAAGCCATATAAAGGATAATACAACCAGTTATAAAAAAAGCTGAAAATCTCTTTTCAACACCGTGTGGAAAACAATGTTGAAAAACAAAAGCTTTCTGTAAAGGAAAAAATAAGGATAATTACTTCTTGTATAATCCGTTTTTCACAGAAAGTGAATACCAAAAACTGTATTCCACAGATTTTTCAATATTTTTTTAACTTCCAACACCTTATTTTTGACATCACTGTTAAATAAATTTTTCTTTCAACCTTTCCACATTTTTTCATTACCCGGCATGTTAGCCTTCAAACTTCGCTTTTAAAGCTTTGGGGTATTATTTTAAGATTTTCCACTCCCCCTACTGCTACTGCTGTTTATATATATGATATTATATTGAAATAAGAGAAATAATTTTTATTTTTTATATTGGTTTCAGAATATTTCAACAGGTTTAAAATCAAAAGAAAAGCGGTTATTAAACCATGCTAAATTTAATGCGGGCATTCGTGAAGCCAGAGGTATAGTCATAAAAAATGAAGAGTTAAGGTTTATTTACAGCATCTGAAAGGAAGGTACTTAAAATGAAATTCATATGTGAACAGTCTGTTATCAACGAAGCCCTTAATAATGTGTCAAGGGCAGTACCCCAAAAATCACCCATTGCGGTTCTTGAAGGGATTAAGCTGAGTCTCGGGAGCGGTGTGCTTGAAATTACCGGGTATGACCTTGAGCTTGGTATTCAGACAAAAATAGCCGTTTCCTCGGAGGATACCGGAGAATGTGTGTTAAACGCGAAGCTTTTATGCGAAATAATAAGGAAAATGCCCGGAGGACAGATTTCCGTCAACGTTGACCAAAGGCTGCAGACAACTATTATCGGTGAAAATGCCGAATATAATATAATTGCTCTTGGCGCCGACGAATATCCGGCTATGCCTGACAGTGTGCAGGGTGAAAGCTTCGGCGTTCCTCAGGCTGTTCTGAAGAATATGATAACCCAGACAAATTTTGCCGTTTCTGTTTCGGACAATAAACCGATTTTAACGGGAGAGCTTTTTGATATAAAGGACGGGATTTTCAATCTTGTCGCGATTGACGGCTTCCGTCTTGCCGTACGCACTGAAAAAATTGATATGGACGCTGTTTATAATTTTGTCGTTAAATCAAAGGCACTGCAGGAAATAGCCAAGCTTCTGCGGGACGACGACAGTTTAGTAAACCTTCATGTTTCAAAAAAGCATATAATATTCGATGTAAACGGATATATGGTTATTTCGAGGCTGCTGGAGGGTGAATTTCATAATTACAAGGGTTCTATTCCCGGTAAATACACAACTGAAATTATTACCGATACGAAGCGTCTTGTCGAATCGCTGGAAAGATGCATGCTTCTGATAAATGAAAAGACGAAGGGACCGGTACGCTGCCTGTTCGGGGACGGTTCGGTTAAAATATCATGCTCAACCGTTTTAGGAAAGCTGAGTGATGAGTTCAGCGCGGAAATTACGGGTCAGACCGTTGAAATAGGATTTAACTGCCGTTATCTCATCGACGCCGTTAAGGCTTCAGAATCTGATAAAATAAAGCTTCAGCTTAACGGAGGTCTGTCACCGATGAAAATAGTTCCGCTTGAGGGAGACGACTATATTTTCCTTGTGCTTCCCGTCAGGCTTAAAAATGATTAGAACAATTCACGGTTTTTCGATATAATTTTATGCTGACGGATAAATTTCCGTGTTATAATAAAAAAAGCATGTTCAAACTGCACATCTGCATGAGCGTTATGGAAATTTCCGGCAATGTTTTAACGGAACACCCGGAAAAATCGTCTAATAAAACGGGGAAGTATTATGATTGATGAAGAAATAAGGATTTCGACCGCATATATCAAGCTTGACCAGCTTTTAAAGTTTTCGGGCGTTTGCACCATAGGTTCCGAGGCAAAGGATATAATACTGTCCGGCAAAGTCCTGGTAAACGGTGTGCGGTGTGATATGCGCGGAAAAAAAATCCGTTCGGGTGATATTATTTCTGTAAACGGGCAGAAAATAAAAGTATCTGATTAAAGGAGATATTATTATGCCGGCGTTCAAATTAATCAGAGGGAATTTTTCAATACAGCATTCTGAAAAGCAGAAAATTTTGAGTATCGGAAAAAGACCTGCTCCTTACTCCTCATTCCTCTTTCCACACCAATGTCAACAACTTA
>DBCY01000172.1:3949-36852 GCA_002293295.1 Ruminococcus sp. UBA946
TCTGGAATCTGGAATCTTATTGTAAAGTAAAATTTCTTAAGTTGTTGTCATTGCTTTCCACACTCCTATGATAATTACTGATGTTTATGCCGACGGATATAAAAATTTATCCGGCGTTAATATTTCGCTTGACCCGAATATGAATATCCTGTGCGGTGAAAACGCCCAGGGTAAAACCAATCTTATAGAAGCCGTGTGGCTTTGCTCGGGCTGCAGGTCATTCCGTTCGACAAGGGATAAGGATTTTATCGGTTTTGACAGGGATTTTACCGATGTCAGAATCGATTTTGAGGACTCGCTGAGAACCCAGAGCATAAGGTTCGCGGTTAAAAAAAATGCCGTAAAGGATAAATCGGTAACTTTGAACGGTGTAAAGCTTCCGCTCTTGTCAAGTCTTTTCGGTCAGTTAAACTGCATTGCGTTTACTCCGGCAGACCTGGAGCTTTCAAAGGGTTCGCCCGATAACAGGCGTTCATTCATCGACCTTTCGATTGCGCAAATAAAGCCGTCTTATGTGAATGCCCTTAATACCTATAACAACATCCTTTCACAAAGAAACGCTCTTTTGAAAAGTATGCAGAATATGCTGAAAAACAACTGTCCGGATACCTCAATGCTTGAAATCTGGGACGGTCAGCTTGCCGCGGCAGGAGCATATATCTCCCTGCTTCGTTATACTTATTGTAATAATTTGAATAAATATACAAAAGAATTATACTACAATATTACGGATGGTAAAGAAAAATTACTTTTATACTATTTATCAACTATATTCAATGAGATTTCAGAAAATTCCGATTATAAAACTGATTTATATGAGTTATATTTGTCAAAACTGAAAAAAAGTATTAATGACGATATAAAGGCGGGTTTTACTACATCGGGTGTTCACAGGGATGATGTAATCACTGAAATAAACGGACTTTTAACAAGGAATTTCGGTTCACAGGGACAAGCCAGAAGCGTAGCTCTGGCAATGAAAATCGCACATGCCCAGATTCTTGCCAAGGAAAGCGGGGAAACTCCCGTTATGCTTCTTGACGATGTGCTGTCGGAGCTTGATTCAAAAAGACAAAAATTTATTCTTAACAACATAAGGGATATGCAGGTACTGATAACATGCTGTGATGATAAATTCATTTCGGGACTGACAGGGGGAAAGGTTTTCAGTGTTCGGGAAGGAAGAATTTCAGATTTATAAGAAAAGGTTTTGAAGATTATTCAGTAAATAAAACGCAGGTGACAGAGCAATGTCAGCAGCTTAGTGAATTATATTTGTAGGGAACGACGCCCTGCGCCGCAGCGTTGCGTTCCGTTTTAAACATAAATCTGGTAACTGGCGTCTGGAATCCGGAATCTTTTTGTATAGTAAAATCTCTTAAGTTGTTACCATCGGGTGACAGAGAGGAGCTAGTTATGTATTTGCATTTAGGAGGGGATACCGTTGTTTTTGACAGGAATATTATCGGGATTTTTGACATTGAAAATACCTCCGTAAGCAAATATACCAGGAATTTTCTTTCATCAGCCGGAAAAAACGGGAATGCCGTTTCTGTTTCCTATGAGATGCCGAAGTCATTTATTCTGTGCAATGACTTGACAACAAAGGTGAATACAGTATTTATATCGCAGGTTTCCGTTTCAACTTTAAAAAAGCGGAATAAAGGATTTTAATAAATTAACAGCCAGATTATAATACAAATTGTATATATGATATAAAAAATACGGGAGGTAAATATGTCCGAAGTCCAAAACGCTTTGATACAGGCATATGATGAAAATCAGATTCAGGTTCTTGAGGGGCTTGAAGCCGTCAGGAAAAGACCCGGTATGTACATAGGTTCGACCGGTCCGAAGGGGCTTCATCACCTTGTATATGAAATTGTCGACAATGCAATTGACGAGGCTCTGGCGGGTTTTTGCACGCAGATTGACGTCGATATTCTTAAAGGCGACGTTATACGCGTTTCCGATAACGGAAGGGGCATACCGACCGGCATTCATCCTACGGAGGGAGTATCGGCGGCAACCGTCGTTTATACTGTTCTTCATGCCGGAGGAAAATTCGGCGGCGGCGGATATAAGGTAGCCGGGGGACTTCACGGGGTGGGAGCTTCCGTTGTAAATGCCCTTTCGGAGTACCTTGAGCTTACCGTTTATGACGGAACGAATATACATTTCCAGAGATTTGAAAAGGGTCAGTATGACGAGGAGCTTAAAATTACCGGAAAGACCGATAAAACGGGAACAATGGTTACTTTTAAAGCTGACGCTGAAATTTTCGCCGATTCGACGTCTTATGATTATGATATACTTCTGAACAGGCTGCGTGAGCAGGCTTTCCTGAACGCAGGGATTAAAATTGTGTTTTCCGATTTGCGGGATGAAAACGCCGTTGTTACCGAAACCCTTTATTATGAGGGGGGAATAAGGCAGTTTGTCGAGCATATCCATTCCACGAGGGGGCTTGAGCCCCTTTCGGGGGAGGTTATATACATCAGCGGCACGCAGGGCGATTCTACCGTAGAAATAGCCCTGCAGTACAACGATTCATTCAACGACCTGCTTTTGTCCTTTGCAAACAACATTCACACGACGGACGGCGGAACCCATGAAACGGGCTTTAAAAACTCGCTGACAAAGGTTATAAACGAATACGGAAAAAAATTTAACCTCCTTAAAGACGGGGACAAGCTTCTCGGAGAGGACGTAAGGGAAGGGCTTACCGCGATTGTTTCCGTTAAGCTTACCGACTGCGAGTTTGAGGGGCAGACAAAGGGAAGGCTTGGCAATCCGGAGGTGCGTCCTTTTGTTGAAAATACAGTCAATGAGAAGCTTATGTGCTACCTTGAGGAAAATCCCGCGGTGGCAAGGGCTGTTTTCGATAAATCCGTAGCCGCACAGCGCGCAAGGGAAGCCGCTAAAAAGGCAAGGGAGACTGCCAGGCGAAAATCGGCTATGGAGTCGGCTTCTCTGCCGGGTAAGCTTGCCGACTGCTCCGAACGTGATATTAAATATACCGAAATTTATATAGTCGAGGGAGATTCGGCGGGCGGCTCCGCCAAACAGGGACGCGACAGGCGTTATCAGGCTATTCTTGCCCTGTGGGGGAAAATGCTTAACGTCGAAAAGGCAAGGATTGACAAGGTTTACGGTAATGAAAAGCTTATGCCGGTGGTTACTGCCCTCGGCACTTCAATCGGCGAGGATTTTGATATAGGGAAGCTCCGTTACGGGAAGGTAATCATAATGGCGGACGCCGACGTTGACGGCTCGCATATCCGTACGCTGCTGCTCACCTTCTTTTACCGTTATATGCGCCCGCTTATTTCAAACGGGAATATTTATATTGCCCACCCTCCGCTGTTCAAGCTTTCAAGGGGGAAGCAAATCCGGTATGCCTACTCCGACGGGGAACGCGACCGTTATATTGCCGAGCTTTCCGGTGAAAACAGCGCAAAGGTGGATGTTCAAAGATATAAAGGTCTGGGTGAAATGGACCCCGAACAGCTTTGGGAAACCACCATGGACCCCGAAACAAGAACCATAATCAAGGTCGAAATGGAGGACGCCGTTAAAGCTGATGAAATCATTACGATTTTAATGGGCGACAAGGTTGCTCCCCGGCGTGATTTTATAGAGCGAAACGCAAAGTATGTAAAGAATCTGGACATATAGTTATAATTAATAATTAACAATTAATAATTAACAATGTTGGTATACCGCCGCAGGCGGTATGATTTGAAAATTAGTTATAAAACATTATCTCTTATTGATTGTTAATTATTGAAATAAGTAAGGGACGGGAATTTTCAAGGAGATATAAATATGGGAATGTTAAGCGAAATGTTCGGGGATTCCGAGGGAAACGCACAGCAGGCGGGCTCCGCGGATTCCGAATTACTTGCTAAGGGGAATTATACCAGCGACGCCGGTGAAATACTGTCCGGCTATAAAACCTTTCAGAAGAAATACGTTTATAAAAGGGTAGCTGTCAAGCTTTTGATTGTGGCAGTGGCTCTGGTGTCATCGGTTATGATGCTTATAACAAGCGAGCCGGGCGATTTAATGCCCTTCTTATGCCTGTTGATTTGCATTGCGGCGGCGGTTTATTTCATTAACGAGCCTGTGTCAAACAAAAAAAAGGTCAGGAACGGCGTCGAAGCTATACAAGGCGCCGAATATGAGGCGCAGATTTATGCCGGTAAAATCGTTATTTCAACGGTTGGAAACGCGGATACAGGGGAAGAAGAAGCTTCTGATGATTTAATAATTACCGCCGGTGAAGCAGAAAACTCAGGGGACGGCGGCATGCAGGAATCCGATGAAATACCCGCAACGGTGATTCACCTTGATTCGCCGATTGTCGATTTCATTGAGAGGGACGATATTTTTATAGTCGTTATAAAAAAATCATATGTGTTTATTATCCCTAAAAAAGCCTTTTCCGAAGATGAGGTAAAAGCCGTAAGCGATAAAATGAAGCTTATACTTGGGATAAGGTATAAGTCTGCATGATAAAATGAAAGGATAGAATATTTCGTGAATATATCTATTTATGAAAAAATTAATAAACTTGCTGAAAAATATGCAGATGAACTAGTTAATAAAGTCAATGAACGTATAGTTGAAATGAATGTTGATGATAATTCCCATTACTTAATATACCGTGTGTTGGGAATTACTGATGACGAAGGTCGTTTAATTGATATTTATCAAAATAAAGGTCGTTTTCTTTATAAATATGCAGGTTCTTTTTTAGAAGAAGCTGCAATTACATGTATGCAGTCAAAATATATAACTGCTCAAAAGAAAATTAAAATACCTAATACATTGGGAATTAGACCCAAAACCTTTGAAATAGATTGTCTTGTAGATAATTTTGCTCATGAAATTAAATGGAGGGACGCTACTACAGACGGTGACCATATAACAAAAGAGCATACTAGGGTTAAGGTAATTAAGGAAAAGGGGTTAGTACCTGTCCGCGTAATGTTTTATTATCCAAATCGCGAGCAAGCAAAAAAAATTCAAGATACATTACAAACATTATATAAAGGTGTTAATGGTAAATATTATTATGGAGATGCAGCATGGAAATACATAAAATCATTTACAAGTGTTGATTTATTAGAAATCCTCATTAATATTGCAAATTCAAGGGGGCTACAATATGCTGATAAATGATGATTGTTTATATACAATGAGGAAATTTGAAGATGAAATTATTGATATGGTTTACCTTGACCCGCCTTTTTTTACACAAAAAAGACAATCTCTTAAAAATCGGGATGGATTTGAATATAATTTTAATGATACTTGGGATTCAATGGATTCTTATTTATTATATTTGAAAACCAGAATTGTTGAAATTAAAAGAATATTAAAAAAAACAGGCTCAATTTTTTTACACTGCGATAAATCAGCTTCACATTATTTAAGGGTATTATTAGATGAAGTATTTGGAGTGACAAATTTTAGAGGAGAGATAATATGGATATATAAAAGATGGTCTAACTCCCACAACGGTTTGATGAATTCTCATCAAACTATATTATATTATAGTAAATCTAAAAAATTTACTTTTAATAAATTATATACTAAGTATTCACCGGCAACAAACATTGACCAAATATTACAAGATCGAGTTAGGAATTCTGATGGTAAAGTAATATATAAAAAGGATAGAGACGGTAATATAGTGTTTACAAACGAGAAAAGAGGAGTACCCTTATCCGATGTATGGGATATACCGTTTTTAAATCCAAAAGCAAGAGAAAGGGTTGGCTATCCAACACAAAAACCTATTATTCTTTTAGAAAGACTGATTGAAATAAGTACAAACGAGAATGATATTGTTTTAGACCCTTTTTGCGGGAGTGGAACGACATTAGTTGCTGCTGATATATTAAATAGAAAATATATAGGGATTGATATAAGTGAGGAAGCGGTGCAATTGACAAAACTTCGCTTGAAAAATCCTGTTAAAACAGAATCAAACCTGTTAAATTCCGGGGTTAAAGCATATGATAAAAAAAATGATATAGAAAAACAAATATTAAGTAATTTTAGTTGTCATACAGTACAGCGTAACAAAGGGATAGACGCTTTTTTATCGAGAAAGCATAATAATATGTTGATTCCGATACGAATACAGAAGGAACAAGAAACTCTTTCAGAGGCAGTGGAAATGTTAAATAGAGCAGCAGTTAAAAAAGGCTGTAATTTAAAGATATTAATAAAAACAAATAGTAAAGATGATAATGTTAATATACCGCCGGATATAATTATTATGGATAGCTATCAATTAACAATAGACGGAATATTGTTTAAATAAGTTAGGAGTTGTTAAATTTTGTACAATGAGGACAGTTCAAAGGTAATTTACAGGGATATACAAAAGGAAATGGAGAAATCCTTCCTTGATTATTCCATGTCGGTTATCGTATCAAGAGCTTTACCCGACGTCCGGGACGGTTTAAAGCCCGTTCACAGACGGATTCTTTATACAATGCACGAAAACGGGCTTACCCCCGACAAGGCTTTCAGAAAATGCGCCGATACAGTCGGCTCCGTCCTGGGGCGTTACCATCCCCACGGTGACGGTTCAGTTTATGACGCCCTGGTCCGGCTGGCGCAGAATTTTTCCTTAAGGTACCCGCTTGTGAGCGGTCACGGAAATTTCGGTTCCATCGACGGAGACCCGCCCGCCGCATACCGTTATACCGAAGCCAGGATGTCGAAAATTTCCCTGGAAATGATTACCGACATTAATAAGGAAACCATCCCCTTTGTTTCAAACTATGACGACCGTTTAAAGGAACCGGCGGTTCTGCCGTCCCGTTACCCCAATCTGCTTGTGAACGGCTCTACGGGCATTGCCGTGGGCATGGCTACGAACATCCCCCCGCATAACCTGTGCGAAACCATCGACGCTTTAAATTTGCTTATAAAAGACCCCGACGCAACAGTTGAGGATTTAACCGAGCATATCAAGGGTCCCGATTTCCCGACAGGCGGGATTATCATGGGCAGAGCCGGAATTAGAGCCGCCTATGCCACGGGCAGGGGGAAAATCATCCTCCGGGCGCGAACCGAATTTGAGGAAATCAAGGGCAGGAACTGCATTATCGTAACCGAAATTCCGTATATGGTGAACAAAGCCCGCCTTATTGAGCATATAGCCGACCTTGTCAAGGAAAAACGAATTGAGGGCATCCATTTTATACGCGACGAATCGGATAAGGAAAACGCCGTCCGCATTGTGATTGAGCTGAAAAAGGACGCAATGCCGCAAATCGTGCTTAACAAGCTTTTTTCCTACACCCAGATGCAGGAAACCTGCGGCGTCATTATGCTTGCCCTTGTCAGGGGCGAGCCGAAAATACTCAGCCTCAAGCAGATTCTTGCCGAATACCTTGACTTCCAGGCTGAAATAATTACAAAAAGAACCCAGTTTGACCTCCGCAAGGCAAAGGAACGCGCCCATATTTTAGAGGGCCTGATGATTGCCGTCGACAATATAGACGAAGTTCTTAAAATATGCCGCACCTCTAAGGACAGGGCGGAATGCGTAACGCGGCTTATGGAGGGCTTCGGTATTTCCGAGCCGCAGGCGGACGCCATAGCGCAGATGCGTTTCTATCAGCTGTCAGGTCTGGAGCGTAAAAAAATAGAGGATGAGCTTGCGGCATTGAACGTAAAGATAGGAGAGCTTTCAGAAATACTTGCCGACAGGGATAAAATTATGGAAATAATCCATGACGAGCTTGAGGAAATAAGAAGAAAGTTCGGCGACGAACGCCGCACTTCGATTGAAGCCGTTACAGGCGAGGTTGACATAGAGGATTTAATCCCGGTTGAGGACTGCGTTGTGACCTATACCGACATAGGTTATATAAAACGGCTTGCCGTCGATACTTATAAGACTCAGAACAGGGGGGGGAAGGGCGTTTCAGGCATGAAACAGCGCGAAGAGGATTTCGTGCAGGAGATGTTTATTTCCTCGACGCATGACAATGTTCTGTTTATTACCAACAAGGGCATAATGTATAAGCTGAAATGCTATGAAATCCCCGAGGGTTCAAAACAGTCGAGGGGAATCAACGCCGTCAATCTCCTTCCGCTTTCCGAAGGGGAAAAGGTTGCCGCAATGATAAAAACCTCCGGCTTTGACGAGGGTCAGTACCTTATAATGGTGACAAAAAACGGTAAAATAAAAAGAACCCCGCTGGAAGCTTATAAAAATGTGAGAAAGAACGGGTTAATTGCCATAGGTCTTGACGAAGGGGATGAAATTGCCGGAGTGCGGCTGACCGACGGGAACGCCCAGGTCATTATCGCAACGCGAAACGGTTACGCAATCAGGATTGACGAACAGAAAATCCGTTCATTGTCGCGTTCTGCCCACGGCGTTAAGGCTATAAGGCTTCGTGACAGCGATTATGTCGTTTCTATGGCAAGGGTAAGGGAAGGCGCTTCGGTGCTGACCGTATCCGACAAGGGACTTGGCAGGCGAAGTGAGCTGAGCGCGTATAAAACGCAGAACAGGGGCGGCTACGGTCTGCTTAACTATAAGGTTTCGGAAGAAAAGGGACATGTCTGCGGAATAAAGGTTGTGGATGAGACTGATGATATAATCATGATAGCAAGCGACGGTGTAATTATCCGTATCCGAGCCGCAGGGATAAGGCTGATGGGGCGTTATGCGACAGGGGTTAAACTTATGAGGGTTGCCGAGGATGTAAATGTTGTTTCCTTTACACGTACCGAGCATGATGAAACGGCAATACTTGCTGAAATTGAAGAGCCTTCGGAGGATGAACTCAAAGCGGAGCTGGAAGCTGCTGCCGCCGAAGAGAAAAACGAGGTTATGCCGGAGGATGACATTCCGGAGGATATTCCTGATGACAGTGAGTAATAATTGCATAATATAGCTAGCGGATATTATAATATTACCGAAGTTTAAAGTATACCGTGCGTCAATATTAAAACACACGGTATATTTTAAAGCAATATATACATTATGTATAAATTACCCGAAGAAAAAATATTTAGTTGATTTTTTTTGTAAAAACACTTGACAGATGGTGTTAAAATGAAGTATACTATATCATTGACGGGGTATTGAAATAAAGAGAATACCATAAATTATTCAACAGGAGAAAAGCTTGGAACAATGTTTCAAGCCAGGAATTTTGTCTGAAAAACAAAATGTCCGGAAAGGATGGTCATAAGGATGAAAAGAACTTATCAGCCTAAAAAGCTTCATAGAAAGAAAGAACACGGCTTTATGAAAAGAATGTCCACCAGGAGCGGCCGGAAGGTGCTTTCAAGAAGGCGCGCCAAGGGAAGAAAACAGCTGTCATATTAAACGGCTTAACAGGCTAATAACACGTCGGTCCCTTGCTCAATACTGATTATACGGCTTTTATTGCAAGACATGGATATTTTGTCTTCTAAAATGTATTATTGGTATAATGAAGTTTTAAGACCACAATACTGTGGTCTTTTTCTTTAATATGAAATGTATAATATTATACGGTGAGTTGAATTGTAATTGAAATATACTATCATACTTAATGAAAACAAGGATTTTGTTTCTTTATATAAGCGGGGAAGATACATTGCCGGAAAAGATATTGTTGTTTATTACAGGAAAAATTATAAGGATTTTAACAGGATGGGNNATGCCGTTGAAAGAAACCGCTCCCGGAGAATAATCAGACAGGCTTACAGGGAAAACGAGCTTTTTTTCCCCAGGGGGTATGATATTGTTTTTACGGCTAGAGCAGGCTGCGCTGTTTCAAAGTCAACCTTAATAAGCCGTTTTATAAAAAACAAGGTTATACCGGATATGCGGAGGATAAAAAACAATACTAATAGTATTAAAAATAATTAATTANNNATATATTATTATTCCTGATAAAATTATACAGGCGTTTTATTTCTCCTTATAAAGGAAAAAGCTGCTGCAAGTATTACCCTACTTGTTCATCCTATGCTTATGACGCCGTATCAAGGTTCGGTTTCATAAGGGGGCTTATACTTTCGGTATGGCGGCTTTTAAGGTGCAATCCCTGGAGCCTGGGCGGAATTGATTATGTTCCGGAAAACTTTTGTATTTACACGATGGCAAGCAGAAAAAGGAAAGAAAACTTATCACCGTGAAACGGAAACTACTCTTAAAAGTAAAAAGCAGAGCGGAATTATTTCATTGCAGTCAAAATTTTTAATTAAATGATAGAAAAGTATTGTATAATAACAAATAAATATACAAAATGTATAATATTTGCGGATATACGAAAAAAACGGAGGTCTGAATGTCACAAATTATAGGTTATCCGCTGGGTTTTATAATGTGGCTGTTTTATCAGCTTTTCAGCAGTTATTCAGTATCTATAGTTCTTTTTACCATTGTAGTGCGGCTGATATTATTTCCTTTGTCTGTTAAACAGCAAAAATCCACAGCTTCTATGCAGGCAATGCAGCCGAAGCTCGAAAAAATAAAAAAGCAATATGCTAATAATCAGCAAAAAGCGCAGGAAGAGCAGATGAAATTATATCAGGAAGAGGGAGTAAACCCAATGGCTTCCTGTCTTCCTATGCTGATTCAGCTTCCGATTCTTTACGGTATTTTCGACGTCGTGAATCGTCCGATTACTCATATACTGCGTTTTAACAAGGATATAATCGAATGGGCAAAGGATATTACCGTAAAATTCTATGAAACAAATCCTATAAGCGGCGTAAGCGCGGCCGCAGTAGGTCAGCGGGCTGAACTGTATATACTGAAGCTTATGGAATCAAATCCAGGGCTTTTTGCGGAAAACGCGGATTTTACGGAAAAGGTTTCTTCGTTCAGGAATACTTTGTTCGGATTTATAAACCTCGGGGACACTCCGTCATTTACACCGGAGGTTTGGACGGCTTCAGCGGTAGGGCTTGTGATTATTGCCGTTATGTCAGGAGTCATTCAGTTAATAATGACAATTTATATTCAGAACCGCAACAAAAAGATGAACCCCGAAGGAACAGCCGTTAAGTCCCCGATGGCTGGAATGAATATAATGATGTATCTTTTTCCTGTGATGTCGGTGATGATTTCTATGGCTTCACCGGGCGGCTTGGGTTTTTACTGGCTGATTTCAGGTCTTGCGGGCTTCGTTCAGTCGGTTATACTGTATAAGATATATAACCCTGAGTATGTGGCTTCTCTTATTGAAAAGGATAAAGAAAAAAAGAAGAAGAAAAGGAAGAACCCCAACAGTGTGATGCAGCGTTATCAGGCAATGCTCGAACAGCAGAATGCCGCTAACAACAATGCATCAGCGGCTGTTGAAAGGAATAAACTGCTGTCTTCCGCCGCCGTATCGGATGAAGATGACGGGGTCAATGAAATAAAGCTTTCAAAATCGAAGCAAAAAGAATACGAACGGGCTATTATTGCCGAAGCAAGAAGGCGGCAGGCTGAAAAGTACGGCGAGGAATATAATGAAGATGAATAAGCTGGTAAGGTATTATTTATGAAAGGAGCAAATCTAAAATGAAAAGGGAATTTACTGCAAAAACCGTAGAAGAAGCAAAGGCTATAGCGGTTAAAGCTTTTGAAGTTGAAGAAAGAAGAATAGTATTCACAATCATTGAGGAACCCAAAAAAGGTTTATTCGGAAAAGTAAAAAGCGACGCCAGAATATCAGCGGAATATGAACCTACAAAAGCAGAACTTGCCGCAAATTATATAAGAAGCATACTTACAAACATGGATATTAAGAACGAGCTGAACGTAACGGAGGAGAAAGACAGCGTAACGATAGAAATACTCGGCGATACTACGGGAGCGATTATAGGAAGGCGCGGGGAAACCCTTGACGCAATTCAGTACCTTGCTTCCATGGCAGCAAACAAAGGCGATAAAGAATACTACAGAATTTGTGTTGATTCATGCGGATACCGTGAAAAAAGGCGCGGGATACTTGAGGACCTGGCAATAAGAATTTCAAAGACTGTTCTGAGAACCGGGAGGACATCTTCCCTTGAGCCGATGAATCCGTATGAAAGACGTATTATTCATTCGGCTGTTGCTGATATTCCGGGAGTGACGTCAAAAAGTATCGGTGACGAACCTTTCAGAAAAGTTATTATATCTTCAGCTAATCCGAGGCCTAAAAAAGATTTCAGGGAAGCAGGAAGCATAAAACCGCCTTTCAAAAAAAATGAGGGGCGTCCCGAAAGGCGGAGCGGCGAATATACTCCCCGTTCATTGGATATTATGAAAACCTCATTTGAAAAGGAATATAAAAAGCCGAAGCCTGAGGATGAAATGATAAAAGGCGACCTGTACGGAAAAATAGATATATAGAATGTAATTAAAGGGAACGGCTGTTTGGCGCCTCGGGCGCATTGTCCGGTGATGTATTTTATTGCGTCCCGGATTAAAGGGCAGAAGTTCCCTGATTTATTTACGGAGTATTGAAAATGAACGCCAGTCTTTCTGCCGGAATTACGGATACTATAGCAGCTGTAGCCACTCCCAGAGCCGCGGGGGGTATATCAGTCATAAGAATTTCGGGAAACGACGCCGTTAAAATAGCGTCGGAAATTTTTTCGCCGGTTTCTTCTGATATACCGGTTGTTGAAATGGGAGGTTATACCTGCGCTTACGGAAGAATTTTTGATGATGATATTTATATAGACGACGGCGTATTGACAATATTTAAAGCTCCAAAGTCATATACGGGAGAAAATACCGTTGAAATTTCATGTCACGGCGGTATTTTTATTACTGACAGGGTTTTGGAAGTAATTATATCAAAGGGAGCAAGAATCGCATCGGCAGGGGAATTTACAAAGCGTTCATTTTTAAACGGGAAAATGTCCCTTACGCAAGCCGAGGCGGTAATGGCGTTAATAAACTCGGAAGGAAGAGAAAGCCATAGAGCGGCTGTTTCCTTACGCGAGGGAGCATTATTCAAAAAAATAAGTAAGATATCGGATGAGCTTCTGAATTTACTGGGAAAACTGGCGGCGTGGATTGATTATCCTGAGGATGATATTCCGGCGGTCAGTGAGAAGGAAATACTTAAGACTCTGACAAATGTTATTAATGAGTTAAAGAGAATAATTAATAATTATGACAACGGGAAAATATTAAGAGAGGGTATAGATACCGTAATTGTTGGAAAACCAAATGTCGGCAAGAGTACCCTCATGAATTTACTTTCGGGAAGCGAACGGAGTATAGTAACTGAAAAAGCAGGAACAACAAGAGATATAATAGAAGAACCGGTAAGGCTGGGCGATATAATACTAAGGCTGTCAGATACTGCCGGTATAAGAGAGACAGAAGATTCAATTGAAAATGAGGGAGTTAACCGGGCATATAAAAAGCTTGAATCAGCGGGATTAATACTGGCGGTTTTTGATAACTCAGAACCTTTGTCTGACGAGGACTATAATATAATAAAAAAATGCCGTGATAAAAGAGCGCTTGCAGTAATAAACAAATCAGATAAGGATACATTGCTTGACCAAGAAAATATAATCGAAAACTTCAGAGAAACTATAATAATTTCAGCCGGAAAAGGTGACGGGATTACAAAAATAGAAAAGAGCATCAAAAAATTATTGGAGCTAAAAAATATTGATGCAAAAAGCGAAACGATAGTAAACGAACGACAAAGGGCGTGCATAAAAAAGTCGTTGGATTCGCTGAAGAATGCTGTTGAAGCAATAAAATCAGGAACTACTCTTGATGCAGTGATAATAATTTTGGACGAAGCCGAAAACGCGCTTCTCGAACTAACCGGTGAGCATACTACGGAAGCTGTTATCGATGAGGTTTTTTCGCATTTCTGCGTGGGAAAATAAATGTAACAATGTTCCACGTGAAACAAAAGAGGATTATTTATGAGCTATTATATCGATACGTATGATGTCGCTGTAATCGGAGCGGGACATGCGGGGGTTGAAGCCGCTCTTGCTGCGGCAAAGCTTGGAGTAAAAACGGTTATGTTTACAATATCGCTTGACGGGATAGCGAATTTGCCTTGCAACCCGTCAATCGGCGGAACCGCAAAGGGACATCTTGTGCGGGAAATTGACGCCTTAGGCGGTATGATGGGAATTGCCGCAGACGCATGTTATATACAAAGCCGTATGCTTAATAAAGGCAAGGGACCTGCCGTGCATTCTCTCCGTACTCAGATTGACAGGGTTTCATATCACAATTATATGAAGAATATATGTGAAAAACAAAACTGTCTGGATTTAAAACAGGCTGAAATTACAGAAATTATTATAGAGGACGGGTGTGTAAAAGGCGTTGTTACTAGACTTGGAGGTATTTATAATGTCAAAGCCATAATAATTTGCACCGGTACATACCTGAACAGTCTTATTCATATAGGAGAAACCTCTTATCAAAGCGGTCCTGATTCTTCTTTGCCGGCACTAAGCCTTACAGGCTGTCTTAAAAAACATGGGATTGAAATAAGGCGTTTTAAAACCGGAACTCCGGCAAGAATAAATAAACGTTCGGTAAATTTCAGCTGTCTTGAGGAACAAAAGGGTGATGATAACATTCAGCCCTTTTCATTTATTACGGACAGAAACGAAATGAAAAACCTGGCTTCATGCTATATTGCTTATACAAACGAAAAAACTCATAAGGTAATCAGGGATAATATTCACAGGGCTCCGATGTATTCCGGAAAAATCGAAGGAATCGGTCCCAGATACTGCCCATCAATCGAGGATAAGGTTGTTAGGTTTTCGGAAAGGGAAAGACACCAGATTTTTATTGAACCGATGGGACTGAATACTGAGGAGTGTTATTTACAGGGAATGTCCTCATCGTTGCCGGAAGATGTTCAGCTTGAATTTCTAAGGACTATTGAGGGGCTTGAGAATGCCGAAATTATGCGTAATGCTTATGCTATAGAATATGATTGCTGTAATCCGCAGAATTTATATCATACTCTGGAATTTAAAGGAATAAGGGGGCTTTTCAGCGCAGGGCAGTTCAACGGAACATCCGGTTATGAAGAAGCGGCGGCACAGGGCTTAATTGCCGGAATTAACGCTTCAAGGTTTGTCAGGGATTTAAAAATGATTTCCCCGCCTCGCTCATCGTCTTATATCGGTACGCTGATTGACGACCTGGTTATAAAAGGGGTGACCGACCCATATAGAATGATGACTTCAAGAAGTGAATACCGTCTTATTTTAAGGCAGGATAATGCAGACGAAAGACTCACTCCTTTAGGGTATGATATAGGACTGATAGAAAAGGACAGATATAATAAGTTTATTTTGAAATTAAAAATGATTGATGATGAAACCGGGAGAATGAGAAGGACTTCAATTACGCCGTCGGAAAAATTGAATAAAATGCTGTTAGGAAAGGGGACAGCTCCGATAGAAACAAGCGTTAAGCTTGCCGACTTAATAAAGCGCCCGCAGATTTCATATGATGATTTAGAAGGTTTTGACAGCGAGAGAAGAGAATTGCCGTATGAAGTCCGCGAACAGGTTGGAATAAGAATAGAATATGAGGGATATATTAAGCGGCAGCTTATGGATGTCGAACATGTCAAAAAGCTTGAAGATAAAAAGCTTCCCCAGCCGTTTGATTATTATAAAATTACCGGACTGAGCCTGGAGGGGAAAGAAAAGCTGAATAAAATCCAGCCTGAAAATATCGGACAGGCGGGGAGAATTTCAGGAGTTTCGCCAGCTGATATAAGTGTTCTTCTGATTTGGATATCGCAGAATAAGAATGCTTTAAAGAATACGGAGGAAATTAATGATACTGATGGTCAGTGAATTTAAGGATATGTTTGATTCGTATGGATTTGAAATATCGGATATTCAGTATTCATATTACGAGAGGTATGCAGGTTTACTTATTGAGTGGAATAAAAAAGTAAATCTCACTGCCATAACTGATTCGCGGGGGATATCAGAAAAGCATTTTTTAGACAGCATTATTCCTTTGAATTATGTTGAAATAAAATCCGGGGCAAAATTGGCGGACATTGGTTCAGGAGCGGGTTTTCCGGCATTTCCTCTGAAAATATACAGGAATGATTTAAATGTTACTCTTCTGGACAGTTTAAATAAGCGGGCTATATTTTTAAGAAAAGTTTCTGAGGAGTTGATGCTTCCTGCGGAATGCGTTCATGCGCGTGCCGAAGATGGCGGGAAGGATATAAAATACCGGGAAAAATTCGATATTGTCACCGCAAGAGCGGTTGCTCCCTTAAACATATTGTGCGAATATTGTCTGCCGTTTGCGGGGATGGGGGGGATATTTCTCGCTTTGAAGGGTCCGAATGAGGATTATAAAACCGCCTTGAACGCTATTAAAATACTGGGAGGAGAAATCACTGATATTTTCGAATATTCATTGCCGGGCGGAGATAACAGAAAGCTTTATATTATAAATAAAATAAAACCTACTCCTGATAAATATCCCCGCAGTTCTGCTCAAATAAAAAGGGATTTATTATAGAGAAGCGGTACTTTACTTGGAAGTTGTAATGAATTTAATTGTAACCGGGAAAATATTATTTCCCGGTTATTTTTTGACATTATTCTAAGTAATTAAATGGTATAATATGTAAAATGCCAAGCGTTAATTATCGTATAATGAAGGGATGTAAGGTTATGAACATACCGTTTATGACAAAAGAAAAGGTAATAAATAAAGTTGTACAAATTAATATTGAAAAAATATTTCCGAATCCGTATCAGCCCAGAAAATATTTTGGTAATGAATTACTAGGGTTAGCCGAGAGTATTAAAAGCAACGGTATTATTCAGCCGTTGACGGTCAGGGAGGTTGAAAACGGATATGAATTAATAGCCGGAGAAAGAAGGCTGAGAGCGGCAAAGTTGAATGAAATGAAAGAGGTACCCTGTATTATAATGAAAACGACGCAGCGTAATTCAGCATTATTGGCATTAATCGAAAACATACAGAGAGCCGATTTGAATTTGTTCGAAGAAGCTCAGGCAATTGAAAAACTGATTGATTTTTACGGCATGACGCAGGAAGACGCCGCTGTTAAACTTGGAAAATCGCAGTCAACAATAGCAAATAAACTAAGGCTTCTGAAAATAGGAGAAAATGAAAGAAAGAAAATATGCGAATATGGTCTGACAGAAAGGCACGCAAGAGCCCTTTTAAAGCTTAAATCCCCGGAAGAGCAGTCAGATGTGATTGAGATTGCATATAAAAGAGGGTTGAATGTTGAAGCCACAGAAAAATATATTGAAAGTATAATTGATGAAAAATCAAAAAATGAGAGAATGAAAAAATTCAGCGGTGCGTTCAGGGATGTCAGGCTTTTTATAAACACATTAAACAAAGCGGTGGAAATGATGAAAGCGGCGGGAATAAATGCGGACTCTCATAAAATCCAGGAAGACGGGTACATCGAATACATAGTAAGGATACCTACAATAAAATAGTTCGGTAAAATATTAAGTATTTAAAAATCAGACTGAGGAATAGATAAAGTTAAGCAATGCCTTTAAAGCGGTGTTGCTTTTTTGTCGTCTTAATAAAATAAAAACGATTAATTGTTTCATGTGGAACAATTTAGGGTTGAAAGGCGTAAAAAAATATGTTATAATTGTAAGTAATGGAATTTTAAAGCTGAAAGGATGTTATAAAATGGCGTTGGTTATTTCTGTCGCAAACCAAAAAGGGGGTGTCGGAAAATCCACAACAGTAGTAAATCTGGCGGCGTGCTTAGGGATAAGGGGCAAAAAGGTTCTTTGCGTGGACATAGACGCTCAGGGTAACACGACAAGCGGGTTCGGTATAAAGAAAAAATCCGCAGGGGTTACCGTTTATGATATTTTACTCGGGAAGAGAAGAATTACAGAAGCAATAATCCCTACCGCTTTTAAAGGGGTTTCTGTCATTTCTTCAACCTCAGCCTTAGCCGGCGCTGACATTGAGCTTGTTGATTTGGATAACCGCTCTAACAGACTGAAAATGCAGCTGCTTTCGGTAAAAAATGATTATGATTTCATATTAATCGACTGCCCGCCGTCATTGTCGCTTCTTACTGTAAACGCACTTTGTGCCTGCGATACAGTTTTAATCCCGCTGCAGTGCGAGTTTTATTCCCTGGAGGGGCTTTCTCAGCTGATTGAGTCAATACGTCTTGTGAAACAAAGGTATAATCCTGTCATCGATATTGAGGGAATAATATTCACAATGTATGACAGCCGGCTGAATCTTACTAATCAGGTTGTCGGCGAGGTGAGGAAACACTTCCCGAATAAAATGTTTAAAACGGTTATACCCCGTAACGTTAGGCTTTCGGAGGCGCCGAGCTTCGGGAAACCGGTAATATACTATGATAAAATATCTAAAGGCGCGGAAGCATATTTATCTCTGACTGATGAAATGCTTAAACGCCATAAAGCGGTTAAAAACAATAAAGAACCCGTAAAATCTCATGCGTGACATACAGGAATATATACCAAACGTATATAACATACCGAATAATTATACTTATAGTAATATCAGAAAGGATAATAAAAATGGCGAAAAAAAAAGGACTCGGTATGGGTCTGGAGGCTTTATTTGAAGATAATTCAAGCGACGAAAGGGAACAGCAGACGTTAAGGATGTCAGAAATCGAACCGAATAAAAATCAGCCGCGCCGTCATTTTGACAACGACGCTATTGCCACCCTTGCGGAAAGTATAAAACAACACGGATTAATCCAGCCTCTGCTTGTGCGCCCCAAATCGGGAGCATATCAAATCGTTGCGGGGGAACGAAGGTGGAGGGCATGTAAAATGCTGGGGCTTTCCGAAGTGCCGGTTGTTATAAAAAATTTTTCCGATTCCGAAACGGTTCAGCTGGCAATTATCGAAAATATACAAAGGGAAGACCTTAATCCGATTGAAGAAGCCTGCGCATACCGCGAACTGATTAATGAATTCGGTATGACTCAGGATGAAGTCGCAAAATCGGTCGGTAAATCAAGGCCGGCAATCGCAAATTCAGTCAGACTGCTTAATATGCCGGAACAGATACAGGATATGCTCCGCAGAAACGATTTGTCGGCAGGTCAGGCAAAGGCTATCGCTGCCGCTGAATCGGAAGATGAAATGCTTGATTTCGCAAATAAGGCGCGCAACGGTATGATGACGGTTCGCAGCATTGAAAAGCTGGTTGCGGCGGCTAAAATTAAAAAAACCGATGAAAAAGAAGCAAATAAAAAAGAGAAAAAGCATACCGACAATTATTTTAAGGAAATGGAGCTGAGCCTTTTCGATTCCCTTAAAAGGAAGGTTGAAATTTCAACAAAGGACGGCAAAAAAGGGACTGTTACAATCGACTTTTTCGACAAGGATGATTTATATGCTATTGCCGAAAAGCTGACTAAGGAATCAGATAGTAAAACCTCAGTTACCTGATCAATGTCAACAACTTAAGCAAAACGAATAATTTTATAATCATAAGTGGTCAGTGAACAGCGGTCAGTGGTNNCTGGAATCTTATTGTAAAGTAAAATCTCTTAAGTTGTTACCATTGGTTACCTGATTGATAATTGTGATGCTTTGGTTCTTTGCTTTTTCAGATAAATCCGGTATACGATAAAGGATGTGACCGAAAATACGATTTCCACAGACGCGGCAATTAAAAATTCAGGCGACGACGGGTCTGTAATCTTTGCGCCTAAAACGGTAGTTGCGACCATTCCCGGCAGGATTCCCAAAACCGAACCGATGTAGTATTTCATATATCCGAAGCCTGTCGAACCCATAAAAAGGCTTACCAAATCACAGGGGAGTATGTTGATTACCCTGAGGAAATATGCCAGGAACCATTCGTTCTTTGATTTTATTTCCCTCAGCCTGCCGGCTTTCATGTTTTTGTTCAGAAGCCTCTCGACAAAATCCCTTTCGGCAAATCTCCCAATCATATAAGGTATCGTAATTTGTATAATAATACCGGCGGTATTTATGAGTACGGCTAAAAACACATTCGGGAAAATCGTTCCCGTGGCGGCGATAATAATAAGCATGGGGAAGAAAAGGGACATTGACTTCAACGCAAAAATCCCCCAGATTACCAGAGCCGCAACAAAAAGATTGTCAGGGGTAAATTCCAGTATATGCTCAACCGAAACATCCCGGAAAAACATAAAGTATATTGTAATGAAAACGCCTATCATTGCAAGAGGGGCAATCTGAATTATTATTTTGACGGCGGATGAACTTTTTTTGTCTTTCATTTTAAAAACCCCTGAATATAATTTAATAGATTTATTATAGCATTGTTTGCTTATATTTACAACAAAAAATGTGTTAATATGATGAAAATAGTTTTTGACCTTGTTATTTTATGCCTGATGTGGTATAATATTCAAGAAAAACGGCAATCAGAGGACAGGGAGGGACAGAGTTTTATATGAGCGGTTTTACCGGCACCCGGTGTATGGTGTGCAATGATAAATTTACTAAGGATGACGATATAGTGGTATGCCCCGAATGCGGCACGCCCTATCACAGGCTTTGCTACGGCAAAAGCGGCAGCTGTGTGAACATAGCTTTGCACGAAAGCGGCAGGTCTTGGCAGCCTTCATATGATGTAGGCGAGGACACTGCGGTTTATGACGACGTCAGGTGTAAAAACTGCGGGGAAATCAATCCGCCCATGACGCTCTTCTGTGAAAAATGCGGTTCGCCGCTCAGCACGCTTGAGCTTCATATACGGAATTTACAGAATATGCGCGATAATAATGCCGCGTCCGCCGAATTCAATAATAATCCCGGGGCTTTTAACAGGAACGAGTACCGCGGCGTAGGCATGTCCCCGTTCCTGATAAATTTTTCGGACAAATACTGCGGTTATAATCCCGACGAGGACTTTGACGGCGTTAAGCTTTCGGAGCTGGGTGATTATGTGGATACCAACACGCATTATTATCTTCCCCTGTTTAAAATTATAAAGGATTCGGGCAGAAATTTTTCCTGGAATTTCATCGCCATACTTTTCCCCGAACTGTATTTTTCTCACAGGAAAATGCCTTTAATCGCATTCGGGATATTTCTTTTCCGGATTATATTCTGGCTGCCTTATTTTATAGAAATACTTAACTTTCGGGCAGGCGCGGAGGGTTCGGAGCTTATAAGGCTGGCTTCATATTTTGACGTCAGGAGTTCGGCGTTCCAATTGCTTTCGCTGATAATAAATATAGTGACCTATGCCGGTATGTTTATAATAGGATTAAATTCCAACTATATCTACTACAGGCATTCGGTGAAAAAAATAAAGAAAATCAAAACCGGCTATTCCGTTTCCGGCGATGAAACACAGCTTAATCAGGTATTCAGGAAGAAGGGCGGAACATCCGCCGTTCTGATGGCGTTGTTCGTAATCCTTGACATTATGCCCTATGTGCTGTCAATGTATTTAATGAGTTTCTGACAAAGGCGATAAAAATAATATAATCCTGAATGTTTGTCAAAAGCATTCAGGATTTTTTATTTATCATATATAATCATCGCTGTATTGTTCTTTAGTAATGATTATTTTTTCTTTAATCTGTCTATTAAATTTAATATAGTAGCCCGGTCGTCTTCATTTAAATCTGATATATCTACTTTCAGATTATTATCCAATGAAAGAAGATAATCAGCTGAAACGTTAAAATAAAATAATAAATCCACAAAATTCTTTAAAGTAGGTTCATTTATGCCTGCCTCCCATGCAGAAATCGCACTTCTGGTTAGTTCTAGTTTTTCAGATAAATCTGTTTGTTTAATATTTCTTTTTTCTCGTAAATATTTTAACCGTTCATTGAATAAAAGAAGCAAAATATACCCCCCTCTTTTTTATTATTTTAACGTAAATGTGTCAAGTTTAAATAACATAAATTACTATTATATATTGACATGTTAAATATCTTATGTTATAATTAACATAAAGGTTAATATAATACCTAATTTTATATCTTTAATAACAAAAAACCTACACCAGACGGTATAGGTAAAAATAAATAAGGAGGAATACTAATGGCAGGATTTTTTGACAGTGAAATCAAAGCCCTGAAAAACAGGGCAAATGCCCCCGAATATTTCAGAATAAAAATACGGGGGTTAAGGGAAGACAGCGACTTATACCAGTATCATCTGGCGGAATACTTTAGTGTCAGCACGCCCTGATGTAACCCAGCAGACATATTCGAGGTATGAAACAGGCGAGCTTCAGCCGTCGCTTCAGACTATGGTTATGCTGGCTGATTTTTATAACACCAGCTTAGATTACCTTGTGGGGCGCACAATGAAAAAATGATTTTTCTCATTCCCTTACTCCTTACTCCTCATTCCTCATTCCTCATCTCCGTAAACTATAAAATCAACCTGTCCCGAGCTTATGTTTGAGGAGACGCATATTACTTTAACGCTGTCGCCGGTTCTGTATACGGGTTTGCCGTCTTTAGTATAGGTAAAACGCCCGTCAAAGTCATAAGGTCCGTTTTTAAGCGAACCGATTTTTACAAGACCGGTGACGGAGTTATCAAGCTCCACAAAAAAACCGTAGTCAAGGACGGATACGATAATTCCCTCGAATTCCCCGCCGATATGACCGTGCATATATTCGGCGATATAACAGTCCTCGCAGTCCCTTTCCACCCTCATTGCGGCAAGCTCGCGCAGGGATGAATGCTCTGATGAATCGTGCGCGAACGCGGCGTACCGTTTCTGCATATACTCCGGAGGCTTTTTGTTATGGCATAAATCCGTCAGTATACGGTGTATTGAAAGGTCGGGGTAACGCCTTATCGGGGATGTGAAATGTGCGTAATCGTCCAGGACAAGCCCGAAGTGACCCAAAGGCTCCTCGAAGTATTTCGCCTTTGCCATTGAACGCAGAACCATTCTGTTAATAACGGGGGATAACGGCAAATCCCTTGTCTGTTCAAGGATTTTCGCAAGATGCACCGGCTTTATGCTTGTGAAATGCGGAATTTCGATATTAAGGAGCGAAACGGTTTCGATAAGCTCCTTGATTCTTTCCTCTGAAGGGTTTTCATGCACGCGGTAAACAAACGGAATCCCCGCTTCCTTTGCCGTTTTTGCCGCCGCGTTATTCGCCATCAGCATAAACTCCTCTATAATAAGCTCGCTTTTCCCCCGTTCATGTCTTTTAACGCCGGTGCAGACATCATTATCGTCAACAGTAAGCTTGCTCTCGGATGTTTCAAGCTGAGGAGCGCCCCGCTTCAGCTTGTTTTGGGTGAGGATTCCGGCAAGTTCGTTCATAATAATAACCGAACCGGTCAGTCCGTCATATTTTTCCGCAAGCTCAGCCGGTATATCCGTATTGTTTTCAAGGCAGTCCAGCAGGGAGTTGATTTCGGAATAAACTCCCTTAACACGGGATTTTATTATTGTCTTGCGGAATTTATAGCTTTCAAGCATACCGTCGCCGGAAATTTTCATTAAAGCTGAAAAGGCAAGCCTGTCCTCATTCGGATTAAGAGAGCATATGCCGTTTGAAAGCTCTTCCGGAAGCATGGGAATGACC
Organism: Ruminococcus sp. UBA946; assembly: GCA_002293295.1. GTDB lineage: Bacteria > Bacillota > Clostridia > Oscillospirales > Ruminococcaceae > UBA946. The sequence goes on from DBCY01000172.1 coordinate 27,516, forward strand.
TTGTTTGCATAATAAATCGAAGTTCCGCGCGAAAAAGCGTTTTTATCAAGCTCTGATTCAGGCTTTACATAAAAAGAGACATCGGCAATATGAACGCCAAGCTCATACCCTGTTTCTGTTTTTCTTACCGAAACGGCGTCGTCAATATCTTTAGTGTCTGAGCCGTCTATAGTGAAAATAATTTCGCCGCGCAAATCGAGTCTCTTGTTGTATTCGGCTTCCGGGAATCCTTTGTGTTCGGCGTATTTAGCCTCGTCAATTACATTAGAAGGGAATACGGTTTCGATATTATTCATGTAAAGAATGGCTTTTGACGAGCTTGCCGCAGAATCCGAATCCCCGAAGGACGAAATTATACGCACCTTGTGTCCGGAATGGCGTTCGCCGCGGCTGCACACCGAGGCAAGTACCCTGTCGCCCTCCCTTAAAGGAATATCCGCTTCGTATATCTCAAGCAGTTCATTAGAGACGGTATCGGGTCGAAGGAATAATTGATTGTATTCCTTTTCGACAATCCCGGTGATTTCGGATGAACCTTCGTTAATAATGCTGATGATTTTCGCCTCCGGCAAACCGCCCTTTCCTTCAACGGGTTCGGCAAGAACATCATCCCCGGCAAGGGCACCCGACATGAACCTGCCCGATACGAAATATTCGTTATTTTCACTGTCTGTTATAAAGCCGAATGTTTTGTTAATGCGTGAGACGGAGGCTTTGAAGATATTCTTGTTTTTACTTAATAAAAAGCCATTTTTTGTTTCATAAATAAACCCGTCTTTAATAAGGGAGGTTACGGCGCGTTTAAAATCGGAACGGCTTCCTTTTCTGCCCTTAACCTTTGAATACAGCGATTTATAGGGTACGCCCTTATTTTCGCTTTGTTTAAGGATTTCCTTAATGCGTGCAATATAAACTTTAACGGTTTCAGCCATATGAACAATACCCCTTCAAATAAAAATCCCGTGTTTATGCAAAACACAGGATGATTTTTATACTAACCGAGGGTCAGCATATCGTTTTACTTTAAACGGACCGTTTAATAAAGAGCTGAACGGGTTTTATGCCGCCGTATTTGTGACCGCTCCTATAATATAAACGGCAAGCGTCACGACAAAAAAGATAATCGCCATAATCCTGGTAAGCGACGCTAAAGCTTCCTCCCGCGAAGAGCCTCTGCCGTTCTTTCCGTAAAAGTTATCGGACTGACCCGATAATGCGGAGCTCATATCCTGCTGCTTCTGAGACTGGGCAATGCATAAAATGATTATAAGGACGCTTGCGAGCAGCGTACAGACGCCGCCTATAATTTCAATGACAGACATATTAAAAATCCTTTCTATTCTTATGAAAATACTGTAATTTATCATTATCCTTAACATTATAGCACTTTGCGGAATAAATTGCAAGCGGTTTTATTAAATTTCTTTACTGGTTTCTTTACTGGTTCTATTATTAACTGTTTTTATTATAATATCTATGCGTTTTTATCTTTATATTGAATGCGGGGAGCTGTTAAAGTTCAACAAAAATACCGGATAATTATACAATTAATTATCCGGTAACATAAAATATGAGAGTTTAATAAACAGAAACACATTATATTTATTCTTCGTCATCGCTGTATTCATCTGACCAAGGGCAGCTTTTAACACATTCCCCGCAGTCTTTGCACTCTTCAATAAAAGGTACGGGAAAGCCTAAATCACCGTTTTTTAAGGATATGTGACCATACGGACAAAACAGTTCGCACCTTCCGCATCCGGTGCAACAGTAATTATCAGCGATTATTTTTACATTTGACATTAAAGTATACCCCCTTATCTATCTGTTCACATAATACTCAATTTCATGTAAATCCCCGACATCAATATAATTCCTTAAAAAGGCGTATTCTATATTGTAATAGCCGCCCGGATAGTATTTTTCGCCTTCCAAACGCGGTTCTTCGCTGAATAATATTATTTCCGACATACCGCTTGGAAGGGTAAATATACAGTCGGCGGCATATATTTCGCCAATGTCGTCAGTGTGCAGCGACGGCGTTATAATAACGGCATAATACCCGTTATACCTGCCTAAAGCCCTGCTGATAACAACATCGTCAGCCGAATAATCTCTTCCGTAATCAAAATTACTGCTATATGTGTAATCCTCGCGGATTTTCAGGTCAAATTCTTCCGACAGCGGCGCCAGTTCTGGCATAACGGTATCGTTATGCCAGATATTATCAATTTCAAACTTTTCCCCGGTATAATCATAAGCCGCCTTTACAAGGCTTGCGTCCATATCAATAAAGGCAATTTCTTTAGAATCCCGGTAATCATAAGTCCTGCCGTCAAGTGAAACCTTTGCAGTGCTGGTTCCGTCGTCATGGTGTTCATAAGACGTAATAACCTCAGTATCGCTTTCACTGATAGTTTCCCCGTCAAAATCATAAGCCATATCAGGCTGATAACCCGCTTCGTCGGCGCTGCTGAAAACGGCGCCGGTGGATTTTTCAACGGCATTCCCCTCAACCGCACCCGAATACTTTGCTTTTCCGTCGGACACGGTGAAAACATGGTAATAAATACCCTCCCAAAGTACGATTCCAATGAAAAGCTCCGGCGTACCGTTCCCGTTAATATCATAAAGCCCCAAGCCGCTGAATTGTTCCAGTGTTGATATATCCGATTCGGTTCCGGCATAATGGTTAAAGAAATCAATACCTAATTCATTTTCGCCGGTGAGAACAGCCGAATAAATATTGAACCATTCGGAATATTCGGGATTTGAGGCTGAAAGTTTATTTGGGGTAAGCTTATTATCAGGCTCTTCGGGCAGATTTACTTCAGTTCCGGTATTTTCGGTAACGGTTTCCGCAGGTGCGGTAGAAACGCCCGCGGTTTCATCATTTCCGGAATTAACCGGAAATTCGCCGGCAATGCCGGTTCCGGTTTCTATATCGGTAATTGATTCAGCCGCTGTCATTGTTTCGGTTACAGTCATTAACACGGCTGCGTCCCCGCTTGTATCTGCATTGTCATTTTCATTGCAGGCAGGCATTATCAGTATAACAGACGCCAGAAAAACCGTAAAAAACTTTATTTTCATATAAAACCCCCCGTTCAATCTGTTGAACAATGTCAACAACTTAAGCAAGAATGCTAATAATGTTCCAATTAAAGTTGTCAGTGATTAGTGGTCATAATTGGAGTAATAATTTATAGAGAATAACGTCCTGCGCTGCAGATGTGTACTGATTTTGATAATATTCTGGGAACTGGCATCTGGTTTCTGGTATCTTCTTAATTAATTCCTTAAGTTGTTGATATTGGTCTGTTAAATACATTATATAATATATGATGAATAATTTCAATTACACGGAGGTTACAGATTGACGAAAAAAAGACGCCCGGACTGACGGACGTCTTTTTAACTGGCTAACAGGCGTTATTTCAGCTTCCATATATCCCTTGCATAATCCTCGACGGCACGGTCGGCGGAAAAGACTCCGGCTCCCGCAATATTATGAAGCGACATTTTATTCCACTTCAGCTTATCCTTGTAGCATTCGGACACATACTGCTGTGCCGACTGATACGCGTCAAAATCGGCAAGTACCATATAAGGGTCCTTGAATTTCAGCGAGTTGGCAACCTCGTCAAAGGAGTATCCGTTAATGCCGTGATAAATTTTATTTACTGCCTTAGAAATAACCGGATTATTCATGAAATACTCCTCGGGGCGGTAACCCTGCGCTGTTTTAGCCGCAACCTCATCAGCCGTCATGCCGAATATGAAAATATTTTCAATGCCGACCTGGTCTTTGATTTCGACATTAGCGCCGTCAAGGGTTCCTAAGGTTAAGGCGCCGTTCAGCATAAGCTTCATGTTGCCGGTACCCGAAGCTTCTTTTCCCGCCAGGGAAATCTGTTCGGAAATTTCAGCCGCCGGCATTAAAAGCTCCGATAAGCTGACGCGGTAATCCTCAAGGAAGAACACCTGAAGCTTCTTGCTAATAACAGGGTGTTTCCTGATTTCTTCACCCAAAGCCCATATCATTCTGATAATCTGCTTGGCAAGGTAATAGGACGGAGCGGCTTTTGCGGCGAATATATATGTTTTGGGAGTAAAATCGGCGTCCGGGTTTTCAAGGAGATGGTTATATTCGGCGACAATATTGAGAGCGTTAAGATGCTGCCTTTTATATTCGTGCAGACGCTTTACCTGCACGTCAAAAACAGCGTCGGTGTTAAGGACAATCCCGTAATTATTCTTGACATATCTGGCGAAGCTTACCTTATTGGCTTTTTTTATAACCGCAAGGCGTTCGAGAACCTCGTCGTCATCTTCAAACTTGTTGAAATTCATCAGCTCGTTTGCGTTATACTTGAACTTATCCCCGATTTTTTCCTCAAGAAGCTCGGTAAGCTTCGTATTGGACTGTAAAAGCCATCTTCTGTAGGCGATTCCGTTAGTGACGTTTTTGAATTTATAAGGCGTGTCCAGATATTCGTTTTTAAATATATCCTGCTTGATAATATCGGAATGAAGCTTGGAAACTCCGTTTACGCTGTGAGAAGCCGCAACGCAGAGACGCGCCATATGGATGTTGTTATCTTGTATGACTGACATCCTGGTAACCTTGCCGCTGTCGTTGATTCGTTCCATAAGTTCAGCGCAGTAACGTGTGTTGATTTCAATAATAATTGAGAAAATCCTTGGGGCAATGCTTTTCATCAGACTGCATTCCCACGTTTCAAGAGCTTCCGCAAGAACGGTATGGTTAGTGTATGCAAAAGTGTTCGTAACGGTATGCCATGCCTTTGCCCACGAATAACCGCAGTCGTCAAGAAGAATCCGCATAAGCTCGGGAATCGCAAGCGTAGGGTGGGTATCGTTGATATGGATGGCAACCTTTTCGTGAAGATTGTCAAGGGTGCCGTAAACCGACATATGCCGGTCAACAATATCGCCTACGGAAGCGGCGCAGAGAAAATACTGCTGTCTCAGGCGGAGCGATTTCCCCTGATTATGCTCGTCGTTCGGATAAAGAACCTTTGATATGCTTAAAGCAACGGGGTCTTCCGTCAGAGCTGCCGCATAATCGCCTTTATGGAACGGTACCATTTTGAGTGGGGCGCCCTTTGCCTGCCATAGGCGCAGAACTGAAACGCCTTCGCCGCCGTAACCCGGAACGTACATATCGTAAGGGATGGCATGGACGGTACTGTAGTTGGAATAAGAAACATGGTGATACTTGTCGTCCCAGTATTCGGTCAGCTCGCCGTCAAAATGCACGTCTACGGATTTCCCTTTCCTCTGCACAAGCCAAACGTCGCCTCCGGGGAGCCAGTTGTCGGGCAGCTCATCCTGGTATCCTTCCTTCAGCTTCTGCTTGAAAATACCGTATTCATAACAGATTGAATAACCCATCGCGGGATATCCGACAGTAGCAAGCCCGTCAAGGTAACAGGCCGCAAGACGTCCGAGGCCGCCGTTCCCCAGTCCGGCGTCAGGTTCGTTATCATAAACCCTGTCAATATTTACGTCCCAGTCCCTTAGAATATCCTCGGCAACACCGTTGAGGTGCAGGTTGAAAAGGCTGGTTTTCAGGGAGCGTCCCATCAGAAACTCCATTGACAGGTAATAAACTTCCTTTTTGCCCTCCGAATGGGTTTTAGTGCGGAAATCGCTTCTCCGTTCCCTTAAAATATCGACAACAACCTTGGACATAGCCGCATAAATCTGTTTGTCTGAGGCGTCAATAGGGGTCACGTTAAATTCAATCTTAAGTTCTTTCCTTAAATTTTCTTCAAAGTCATTCTTATTAATAACCTGCAGCATATAGAAACTCCAATCCAATACAGCAAAAAATCCCGCATTGTATTTATTTAAAGTAATGAGCATTAATTACAACCGGGTAAAACACCCTGTATAATAAAGTTTTAACACTCTTTAACAATTATATACCATTTTATTATATATTACAATTGTAATAATAGACAAATATCGCTTTTCTTCAATTTTATCATACGGTTCACGGCTCAGAACGCATAGCCATAAATATGAACATCCTTAATATAACGGGAACGTATCTTATGTTTATGAAAACACATCGTCGACTGTAATAACGGCATTATACCTCGAATCAAAAGCCGATATTGCCTTTTTTATATTTCGTACTATTTCATTCCGCTCGTTTGCCGAGTATTTCCCTTTTATGACAATGTCAAAAATCAGGTTGGTACGCATTTCCCCGTCTGTAATCCTGAAATCATGTATACTGCTGTCCGGCTCTATTCCGCGGCATAAAGCCTCGACAAATTTTTTCAGCTCCGCAACGGCTTCGTCGTTTACGGAAATAGGGTCGGTATGAAGAACCATCAGTATCCCGGTTTCCTCCATAATACGCCTTTCAATTGAGTCGATAATCTCATGTATGCGAACAGGGTCGGAATCGTCGGGAACCTCGGCATGAGCGGAGGCAATCACCCGTCCCGGACCGTAATCATGCACAATAAGGTCGTGAATCCCGGCAATTTCAGCCGGTTCCGTAATAAAAGCCTCAAGCTTTAATACCGTCTCCTTTGACGGCGGGGAACCCAGCAGAAGGTCAATAGTGTTCTTCGACAGCATAAATCCGCCGTATATAATATAACCGGCGACAAGAACCCCGATTATACCGTCAATATTAAACGGCAGAAATAGCCCCGCAGCGGTAGCGGCAATTACGGCTGCCGTTGAAACGGCGTCATTTATGCTGTCTTTAGCGGTTGCCGTCATAACCGTACTGTTTATTTTTTTCCCGATATAGCTATAGCAGCGGTACATCCAGAACTTTACCAGAACCGAAGCCGAAAGCATTGCAATCATAACGGCGTTGAATTCGACCTGTGAAGGATTTATGATTTTATCCGCCGAAGTCCTTAAAAGCTCTACACCCACCAGCATAATTATAAATGACACGATAAGAGAGGAAATATATTCGATTCTGCCGTGACCGAAAGGATGGTCATTATCGGGAAGCTTATTTGCCATTTTAGCGCCGATAACGGAAACAAAACAGCTTCCCGTATCCGAAAGGTTGTTGAAGGCGTCCGACGTGACCGCAATGCTGTTCATAAAAACCCCTATGAAAAACTTAAGCCCGAAGAGAAAAAGGTTGCATATTATCCCTACGACGCCTCCCAGAATTATATAATTCTGCCGTACGTCCCTGTCGGAGGTGTTTTTGTAATCCTTTATAAATTTTCTGATTAGGAATCTGAACATATAAACTCCGTTCCGCAAGAAAATTTCAGCGCCAATGCTTTACTTTTCACACCGGCGCTATTACCAATTAACAATGGCGGTATACCGCCCTGCGGCGGTATAATTTTAATTTATTATTCGCAATTTTCAGATGTTATGAGGCATTATGTATTTGCTGGATTATCTTTTTTCACATATTAATTTGATGGCTGTTCTGTCCTCTCCGTCAATAAGTACGTTTGCAAAGGCGGGAATGCATATCAGGTCGATACCGACCGGTGCAAGGTATCCCCTCGCTATTGCTATTGCCTTTATTGCCTGATTTGCCGCTCCGGCGCCTACAGCCTGTACCTCAACGGTATCATTCTCCCTTATAACGCTTGCTATTGCTCCTGCCACAGAATTCGGCGTTGAACGTGATGAAACCTTTAATATCTCCATATAAGGCGTCCTCCAATAAATAAAAATATATTAACAAAGCGTCAATGAACAGTATACACCTTTTATGAATGAATTACAATAATTTTTACACACTTTTGTACGATTACCTAATTATTAAACGTTTAATATTGTAAGCTTTTCCATATTTTTCGTCAAAACCAACAACAATTCCATTGATAAACGGGGGATTTGACGATTCTGAAAATTTTACAGGGGAATGCATACGCAGTTTCAGTATAGCCTGTTCGCAATTTACCCCCAGCACAGAAATTTCGGCTCCGCACATCCCCGCGTCGGTTATAAAAGCGGTATGGCCGCTGAGTATGGCTTCGTCGGCGGTCTGGACATGGGTATGAGTGCCGAAGACCCCCGTAACCTTGCCGGCAAGGTAATAACCCATTGCCTTTTTTTCGCTTGTCGCCTCGGCATGGAAATCAATGAAAATATTTGGGGTCTCTATGGTTTCCAGTAATTTGTCTATCACCGAAAAAGGATTATCGAGCGGGTTCATATATATTGTGCCCATCAGGTTTATGACGGCGATTTGAACGGCTCCCATATCATAAACGCATATCCCCTTTCCCGGGTTTCCCTCGGGGAAATTTGCGGGGCGGAGCAAAAATTCGGCTGTATCAAACATTTCTAAAATTTCACGCCGCTTGAAGCAATGGTTCCCCGTGGTGATAATATCGGCTCCGTGAGAAAACAGAAAGCCTGCCGACTGAGGCAGTATGCCGTTGCCGTTAGAGCTGTTTTCTCCGTTAATTATTGTTATGTCTATTTCATATTCTTTTTTTATACCACTGATTTTTTTTGCGACAAAATCACAGCCGTTTTTGCCGACTACATCTCCTAAAAATAACAAATTCATTAAAATGTCAGCCTTTCTGTTTAATCGGCATACCAGGTAAAAACGGATTTAAACATCTTCTGGGTGCGTGAAGTAACTATACCTCGTTCCGGCTTTGAGAGCGCGCTCACACCCGCATAAACACAGTATGAACACGCCCTTAACCGTCCGTTATAATACTTATCAGCTTCCTGCCGGAAAATTAAGAACTTGTTCTCATAGGAAAAATGTATAGATTTTCGAGTATTATTTTGCTGAAGACAAGGCAAAAATCCGCAGACAGGCTGTCGTCTTTCAAGGATTTTCTACGCTGTATTCGGTAAAATCTACCGAAACGGCATACGTTTACGCCTGTGAGAACAGGTACTAAATGTTTGCCCGCCATAATCCGTGTAAATTGCAGTATGCATATGCACAGACAACTTCGTCGCCGTCCGCAAGGGCAAAACTGATTTCAGGTGAAGTATCGGGTATAAGGAATTTTTTCTGATTCCCCTGTTTGGTATCAAGCGAAACCCACTTAATGTAGTGAGATGTTGACATGGGATGATTTGTTCTTCCTACCGTTATACTGCATATCCCGTCTTCAACTCTTATGACGGGCAGATGTTTTTCCGTCGCTCCCTCGGTAGTGTTGGGAATCATCTCGGTCATTTTTTCCCCGCAGCAGGATATTGCAGCGCCTCTGTATTCGGCATATGCCGTAATGTTACCGCAATGACTGCAAATATAAAATTTCTGTTTCATAATAATCCTCGTTCCTCAGCCGCAGAAAGCGGCTTGAATTTAGGGTGTGTTCGAAAATCATCA
>DBCY01000172.1:36954-37204 GCA_002293295.1 Ruminococcus sp. UBA946
AATTATCGAACACGCCCTAGTATAATCCTATATTACATTAATATTATCATATTTTAATTTCAATGTCAAGCTGAGTTAACAGAGCGTATTCATTTGACATAATAACCTTATTTTCCCTATAAATTTGTTATCATCTCTAAATATCACATACATTTATTGTAATTAACTCCATAAATAAAGCCGTTTTATTGTGTTAATTAAGCAGGTATGCTATAATTAATGCGTATTGAACAATTACACATTTTGTGTA
>DBCY01000172.1:37261-54264 GCA_002293295.1 Ruminococcus sp. UBA946
TATAAAACAGTTTTCTAAGAAAATTGTTTTATAAGTGCAAGAGTTTTGAGTATTTTTACTCAAAAACCTTGCACTGAAATAATTGAAAAATGCTTTTTCGTCGCATAGCGACGGCATTTTTCAATTATTCAGCAGACATTAATTACACATATAAATCCTGAACAAAGCTCTTAATGATAAAATATTCTGATATATCAGAGCATCCGGAGGATACTTAAATTAATGAAAAAAATAATTTCCGCAGTTCTAAGCGTATTAATCATACTCGGTTCAGCTGCCTGTAATTCAAATGTTCCTTTAGAGACGGCTTCTTCGTACGGCGGCAGCTCCGCTACAGAGCAGAGCGGCGGACAAACCGTTACGGAAGCCGGACAGACTCCGGCTGAAACGCTTGATTATAAGACGATGACCGCCGGGGAAATTACCGCCGGCCTGTCGCTTGAGGAAAAAGCGGCACAGATGGTTCAGCCTGCGGTGTATAACGTCACATATGACGAAATGGCGGCTGACTGTTACGGCAGCATACTTTCCTCAGTCGGCGCTTCAACACCCTACACCGAATGGCAGAGGGTCGTTAATTATTATCAAGAAGCCGCGGTTTCGTCAAATTCCGGTATACCGTATATTTACGGACAGGATGACGTGCACGGCGTGAATTACTGCGCGGACAGCGTTATTTTCCCTCATAACATAGGGATTGGCGCGGCAAATGACGAGGAGCTTACATATCGGATGGGGCTGATTACTGCTGATGAAGCGAAGCTCTGCTATATGCTCTGGAATTTTGCCCCGTGCGTCGCTCAGGCAAAAGACCCCCGCTGGGGGCGTACCTATGAAAGCTATTCATCGGAGCTTGATATAATAAAAAACCTTTCAGCCGCATATTCCAGGGGGCTTATAGACGGGGGCGTCCTTGCCTGCCCGAAGCATTTCTTTGCGGACGGCAACGCCGTTTTCGGCACGGGCGAGAATTCAGACGCGGTCAGGCTTATCGACCGGGGAGACGCAAAGCTTACCGGTGATGAGATAAGCGAACTGCTTGACGTTTACGAACACCTGATTGATACGGGCGTGCAGACGGTTATGGTCAGCCACGGCAGTGTGAACGGCGTTAAAATGCATGAAAACCGAAAATATATAATGTACCTTAAAGAGGAGCTGGGTTTTGAAGGCTTTATCGTAAGCGACTGGAATTCCGTAAATAATATTACGGGTTCTTCCCTGAAGGAAAAGATGATCAATTCGGTTAATTCGGGTATTGATATGTTTATGCAGGTCGATTCCTTCAAGGAGTGCATGAATTATATCGTTGAAGGCGTAAACGAGGGTTCTGTTGACATTTCCCGCGTTGACGACGCGGTGACGCGGATTATAAAGGTCAAGAAGGATTTGGGGCTGTTTGAGGACCCGTATCATAAAAACCTTCAGACGGTTCAGCGTTCGGTCGGTTCGGACGAATACCGCGCCGTTGCCGAACAGCTTGTTGAAAAAAGCATGGTTCTGCTTAAAAACAGCGGGGGAGTCCTTCCGCTCAAAGAGGGTGCGAAGGTTTTTATAACAGGACCGGCGGCTGATAATGTAAAAGCCCAGTGCGGCGGCTGGACGGGCGAATGGCTCGGCAGCGACAGGGTAAGCGGGGTTACTACGATTTTACAGGGAATGCGGGACATTGCCGGCGAATATAACCTTGAAATCATCACCGATAAGGAAAGGGCTTCCGAAGCGGACATCGTTCTGCTTGCCGTCGGCGAAAAGGCTTACGCCGAATGGACGGGCGACACTGAAGACATGGAGCTTACAGGGGTTATGGGGCTTGACGGAAACGAAGAGGCAATAAAGGAAGCCGAAGCTCTTGGGAAACCTGTTGTCGCCTTAATTGTAGCAGGCAGGCAGGTTATAATAAGACCCTATGTTTCAAAATGGGAAGCCATTGTAATGTGCTATCTGCCCGGCAGCGAGGGGAAGGGAGTAGCCGACGTCCTTGCCGGAGGAGCTGAGTTTTCCGGAAAGCTTCCCATGCCGTGGTATAACGATGTGAATAAAATCGGGAAGGACGACCACTGGCTTGAAGTCGGATACGGCAAGACATACTAAAGTAAAAATTATATACAGACTGACTGTCCGTAATTGTAAGCAGGGTAGTCAGTTTTATTTTATGGTATTATTTATAATACACGAAAATTTAATAAAAATATAGTAGATTATAGACAAAAAATACGTCATAATATACAATATATGCGGATTATCGGTGTGTAATCATACAAAAATGGTTAAAACACACAATTACACTTGCAATTTATAAAAAAAACATATATAATATAATTAATAAAGGATGAACGTGTTTTGCTGTTGAAGTATAAAGAGGGGACGCCTTTTTTATATATGATTGCATTTTGTAATCAGGTTCGTAAAATGCTGAATACAGATAGTCCGGCTGCGCAGGGGATTTTTCTGAGGGAGGCAAATAAAAACGGAAAGGAAGTGAAAGTTGGAAAAATAAATTTTTCAAACNNAAAGGATGGTCATAAAAATGAAAAAGCTGAGTAAGATAGTTGCTGTTTTTTTGGCGACGATGGTGATTGTTTCAATGACGGTTATTACTATAGGTGCTGCGGAAACACCAGAGGGTTCTGCAGGCGGTACGACAAACATTGTTGGGGACTTAAATATTAACGGTACTACTGCATTAGCTACTTTAACATATTCTGGAACGGCGCCCAGTTCCTGCAGTATTTCAGGCACATGTTATTTTAGATATTCAAGCAGTCCTCAAATCAGCGTTCCTTTCAGCGGAACTACAAGAGCCTCATATACCGCACCAAGCAATTCATCCTTTGTTAGCGCAAAAGCAACTTTTACAGTTAAATCGGGAACTGCTACATGGACAGATTCTCTCTAAGAGCGTAATTATTAGTTTTCCGAGGGCTGTATTATGACAGAATTATCTTCATAATACAGCCCTTAAATTTAAACCGTGAAGGGTTTGTTTTGTGGAATGAAAAAGATTTTTTATACTGCCTTGATTTGTTCCGTGATGTGTTTCGTCAGCTCCTGTATTAATAACAACGGAAGCATAACAGATAATGGCAGCGCTGATTCAGGCAGTAATGACGGAAGAAAGATTATAAAGCTTACCGCGCTTGAAAATAACCAGACCCTTGAAAATTATGTACGGTCATTTAATTCAAAAAGCAAAGAATATAAAGTGGAAGTAAGGGTATTTGCTCAGGACCCTGTTCCGGGAGAAACCTATTCTTACGAAAATGATATTACAAATCTTAATGCTGAGATAATAAGCGGGGAAATTCCTGATATTATTTCTGACACCGGTTCTCTTCTGCCTGTCGACAGTTATATAAGAAAAGGGTTGATATGTGATTTATATACTTTAATGGAATCAGACAGGACTTTTATTAAAGAGGATTATTTACAGAGTGTATTCAAAGCTTCGGAGCATAACGGCAGGCTTTATGAGGTATTCCCAGCTTTTACCGTTCGGACAGTATATGCTAAAACTTCTGAAACAGGAAACATAACCGGATGGACGCTGGACGAGTTCGCTGACTTTATTTCGGAGAAACCGGATTCTAGTCTTATCATAAGCGGTCTTACTAAAAATGATTTTGTAACAATGACGTCCGCGGGATTGTTTTCGGAAGCCAATTCGGGAAATTACAGATTTGAACGCAATGAATTAGATAAACTGCTTAAAATTGCTGAAAGATTCCCTTCGGAATATCCGCAGGGATATAATAACTTTACGATAGATACGGGAATGAGTGCCGGAAATCCGATTATGTGCTTTAACATCCTGTCAAATCCCAGGCAAATAAGAGAATGGGAAAAACTGAATGCTGGAGAGGAAATATCATTCCCGGGAATGCCACAGTCAAACAGGAACGAAATTTTACCGGGATACGGCTCGTCTTTTTTCCCTGATATAAAGATATTAATTACAAATAAAGCCGAAGAAAAACAAGGTGCATGGGAGTTTGTAAAATCCGTACTTAATGAAAAACCTGTAAATTCCGGATTAAGTATACCTGTAAAACTTTCGTTTATTGAGGATATGCTGAAAAAGGCAAAGGAGAATCCGCCCGAAAGCGGAGGGGAGGAATACTTCACATACCAGATTACGGAAAGCTCTGAATGGATTAAAGTGCCGATAGGCAATAACAACGAGGAAGATAATAATAAGTTTATGAATTTCATAGAATCGGTAAATCATGTCTATAATCCCGATTTTGAAATTGAAAGGATAATCGGAGAAGAAGCCGGCGCTTATTTTTCAGGTTTGAAACCGGCAGATGAGGTTTCAGGTATCATTGAAACCAGGATAAATATTTATATAGAAGAAACTTATAACTAAAGTTATATGTTTTTCTTTCCCAAGCTGTAATCAGGACTTGCCGCTGATGCATAAACATATTGTAACGTATTATGAAAGGCGGTGAATCCTGTATCTGCGCTGTAGTAAGAGCAGGTTACAGGTGTTATATGAAAGAAATCGGTTATAATCGTCAGGCTGCTGTCGATTATGCCCAGAAATGGGCTTACGGGCGTAATCCAAACTATCTTGATTTTGAGGAAATCGGGGGGGACTGCACAAATGCAGGGAACTAAATAAACCCCGCAAAGCCCGCAAATCTTGATAACAAGCCGCTTTGGCGGCTTTTATTTTTTCGCTCAAATTCATAATTTTTTCCAGTGCTGAATATAATTCACTGGGTGATTATGATGAAGAAAGAGAATGTAAAAAAAATAACACTGCCCGAACATATCCAAATTGAGATGTTAAAATTTTTTATGCATACCTCGATACCGCGAAAAAAGCTTAAAAATAAATCTGCTTCCTAACGAAGATTAGGAGGGGTTTATTTTTGGAAACGGCTATTTACGTCCGGGTTTCGACAGAAGAACAGGTACAAGAGGGTTATTCAATCAGAGGACAGGAACAAAAGCTCAAGGATTTTGCGCGCATTAAAGACTGGTCGATATGGAATGTCTACACCGACGAGGGTATCAGCGGCAAAAACATCACCGACCGTCCCGCCGTCAATAAAATGCTGGCGGATATAAAAAGCGGCGAGGTTAAAAATGTCCTTGTCTACAAAATCGACCGCCTAACCCGCAGTACGTCCGATTTAATTTATCTTGTCGATTATTTCAATCAGTATGGCTGTGCTTTTAACTCCTTAATGGAAAGTATCGACACGCAGACGGCTTCGGGGCGGATGTTTCTGAAAATCATCGGGATTTTCGCCGAATTTGAACGTGAAAACATCATCGAAAGGGTCAAGCTGGGGCGCGAACGAAAGGTAAAAGAGGGCTACACCCTGTGTTCATCACACGCCAGTTATGGTTACGACAGGGGAAACGGTCAGAAAATCCAGTCAGTCAATGAGGACGAAGCCCAGATTGTCAGGGAAATTTTTGATATGTACGTCAATCAGAATATGCCCTTGAACAATATCGCCAGAGTGCTTAATTTAAGGAAGATACCGACCAAGAAAAACACGGTCTGGCAGAGGAAGAACATTAAAAATATCCTGAAAAACAGCAACTACATAGGCAGGGTCAGACATTTTATCGGCGAGGAAAAATACACCGAAAATGATGGTTTGCATGAAGCCATCATCAGCGAGGAGCTTTTCGACCAAGCCCAGCGGATTATATCGGCAACGCCAAGCCTGACCGCCACCAAAAAACCCAAAGACTGCAATTATTATCTGGGTCTTTTATTCTGCGGCAAGTGCGGCAAAAAAATGACCACCCACGGCAGATATAAAACGCTCACTGACGGCTCAAAGCAATATTACGGCTCATACCGCTGCGGCGACAGTGATGTCGGCTGTTGCAGCTGCGGCGAGATGAACCATAACAAAATTGAAGCCGCCTTTCGCGGTTACATTACCTTGGTGTCCGATTTTAAGGTCGCTGATAAAATATCGTTGGAGCAGAGCGAAAAAATCCACTCAGACAACCAGGCATTGATTGACGAGTATAACGGGAAGCTCGCTGAATTCAGCGCCAAAGAAAAGGAAATACTAAGTCTTTATGTCGATGACGAAATCGACTTTGACAGCTACAAGCAAATGCGCCAAAAAATAAGCCATGACCGGGACATCATCAACGCCGAGCTTGACAAGCTCAGTGTCCCCGCTGATGAAGACGCCCCGCTAAAAAAAGAGGATATTATCCTAAACCTCAGCGAAAACTGGGATTTACTGACCGATTTAGAGAAGCGGCGGTTTTTAATGAGGTTTGTTAAAAGAATTGTGGTGACAAGCGAAAAATCAAAAAATACCCGGACGAATACGGTTAGGATTGAGAATGTGGAGTTTAATACCGCTTAAAAAGAAAGGGGCTTGCTCATGGTGGCAAGCCCCTTTGTTTGAAAGTTAATTTTCAAAAGGTGTTTGCATTGTTATACCGCAATCGCCGCATTTAATATTTACTTCCTTGGTAGCGCGTACAGTCAGACCGCAGACGGGACAAATATATTTGCGGCTTGACTGCTTGGAGCGGCTGACGGTTTTTTCCCTGCCGTCCCCGCCGGTTTTGGTGACTTTGGGCGTACCATCGCGGTATGTTTTGGCGCGTTCGAGTTTGAAGCAACCACCGCGGCAATGGCTTTTCACTAACTCTGTAAATTCGGGGGTCGGGGTGGTTTTATTAAAGCCGCTGGCGGCGGTTTTTTCAACAAACAAGCCCCGCGCTTCGGCGACTTCCTTAAAATGCTGATTATGATATCTTCCCTTGCGGCTGCAATCCTGTACGCCGCGCTGGATATTCAGCAAATGGCACATCTCGTGCATGAGCGTGGTAATGACAAGTTCCACGGGACGGTTAAGATGTTCGGCGCATAAATTTATTTCCCTAAACCACGAATTATCCTTACTGCTCCAGACTTTATTAACGCTAATCCAGCCGTAAGCCCCTGATGTAATATCGGTTAAAATCGTGATTACGGGGCGCTCCAGTTCGCCGTTAAAATACTTGTTATTTAAAAATTTGAACATCCGCTGTAACTCGTCGATTGCGCTTTGGATTGTTACCTCGCCTTTCAATTCATAACCCCCTTAGTATTCGCTTTTCTTGTCTGCATTTTGCAACACTCCTTTTTCAAAATTAAAGATTTTTCAAAATTAAAGAACCCTTGAAAATTAACTTTCAAGGGTTTTGATTATACTTAATTTTGAAACTGAGTGAGTGAGGAAAAAGGGGCATATTCGTAAAGAATAACTCTCCCTCCCCAAAAAATGTTAGCTCACTAATTTGGTAAACAATGTGGGCTTATGATAGAATATCACAACTTTGTCATTGGAGGGATAAAGGTTCTTTTCAAATTTGTTAATCGTTCAACCACATCACGCATTCTAAAAATGAAAAATAAAGAGGTGTGAATTTTGAAAAATAAAATACATGACTTCTTCTTATTTATAAGCAATACCATATATGAATTACAAACAACTGTTGATGAACCCAATGGTGGCTTTGGTGGCTTTATATGGCGAAGGCTAGAAAGATTTGGAGAAGGAAGAATTTTATTCACTTTGCTGGTTACTTTCATAATTTTAAAACTTGCAAACATCATTAATTGGTCATGGTGGTGGGTTATGTCACCATTATGGATTGGTCTCGCAGTTCAAATTAGCTGGCTGATTATTTGGATAATACAATGGATAATGATTCGCTTGTTTTTTCATATGCTAGCTAAAATTGAACGATTAAACAACTGGATTGAAAGCCGTTTTTTTTGAAAGAACGGCTTTTGTTTTATTTATCCAATTTCACTATAGCTTGTTTAATTTCTCTTGGCGGTGCTGTCATTTTATTCATTGAGCTTGATATTACACTTGTAATAAGTTTAGCAATTATAGAAATCGGATTTGTCATAACTCCAATTGCTGTATCTGCTATACCCCAACCTTTATTAGCAATATCCATTGATGCAACAACAGGCTTTTTCTTGAAATTGTAAGTATGTAGTATAGCTTTTGGGTTAAATGTGATACCTTGTTTATGTTCTGAATACTTGAAATTATACCTATCGACAACAAGTTCGTTAATCACGCTAAGATATTTTTCAATCGAAATCCATAATGCGTTAATATTAACAATTCCGTTTCTAAATTGTTGCATTTGGCTCTCAAACTCCAGATATTCTTTTGTTTCCCAAGCGTATAATAAATGCTTCGCAGGAAATGAAGCAAAACCAAAAATACTAAAATCATAAGAACAGGAAATTTCATATTTTGACGTTATATCAATTTCAAGGTCAAATTTTTTGGTTGGTTGTGTGTCATAATTAAAAAATTGCCTTGAATAATCCAATTTGAGATATTCAGGAATATTATAATCAAAAGAACTACGAAGCATACCCCGAACAATTTGATAAAATTCGCTTTTCTCGTTATGTTCTTCAAGTGCTACATTTTTTACCATATTATACGTCAAGGCTTCTTTATCGCTAAGCTTTTCCCTTAACTTTCGTAATAATAAATTAATATCATCCGAGTATGATGTTTCAAGTTCTTTTCTTATTTTTGCAGTGAAAATACTACTAATTTCACTTGCATTCCACCAGTAAATATTATCGTCTTTACATATTTGGTCTATAAATTTTGAATATTTTAAGCTTGGTTTTTCAACGTTTTTATTCTTTTTTTGAGCTTCTCGTAAACTCTCTGAGATATTACCGCGAAAAATATCTCTTGCGGCTAACTTAATATATCCCTCACTAATTAACCAATCAAAATCCGCCGTAGCACAACGACGTAAATCGTAAACCCTTTCGCCCTCTTTGCAAAGTATTAAAGTTCGCAATGCTTGATTGAGGTTTATTGACGTGTCGCTTATAACAAGTTCTTTAAAGAAAAACAAGTTAATGATAATATACGCACGTAGATATACACAGGCTTCTGCCTTTGTAATATTGGCACGTTTTATCATTTCGTCCTCCGAATTTATTATCGAATCAAATACAGCATTACCTTTTTCCAATTTCAACAACCACCTTTATAAAAATTCTATTCGAGCGTAATTTTCCCTTATTAATATATATCGCCCACCACCACCCAAACTTTAACAAAATTCGTGTGAATCTAAATAAATTTACAATTTCCTCACAAAAACCCTGTAAAAATCTTCTAATTCCCCATAAAAACAAAGAAAATCAATCACTCCCTTCCAAATCTAAATATAATTAAAACTAAGAAATATATTTAGAAAGGGAAGTAAAGAAGCATGAAAACATACGGCTATATCCGCGTTTCAACCGCCGACCAAAACGCGGACAGACAGCTTTTAGCAATGAGCGGCTTAAAAATCCCATCCCCAAATATCTACACCGATAAATTAAGCGGAAAAGACTTCAACCGACCAAGTTACAAAGCGCTGCTAAAAAAGCTTAAAATGGGCGATTTGCTCTACATACAAAGCATTGATAGGTTAGGGCGCAATTATGAGGAAATTCAAAATCAATGGCGCATTATCACCAAAGACAAAAAAGCTAACATTGCCGTGATTGATATGCCCCTGCTTGATACCCGGTTAAATAAGGATTTGATGGGAACATTTATCGCCGACCTTGTTCTGCAAATTCTTTCTTTCGTGGCGCACAATGAGCGCGACAACATCAAGAAACGCCAAGCTGAGGGAATCGCGGCGGCGAGGCGGCGGGGCGTCAAATTCGGCAGACCACAGAAAGACTTGCCGCCGAACTTCGAGGAGTTAATTAAAAAGTGGGAGCGCGGCGAACTTTCAACCGAGCAAATTTTAAAACCATGCGAAATATGTCGCTCTACTCTATACGTTAAACTACGTGAATACAAGGCTTCAAGTAATAAATGTAAATAAATGTGTCCGATAAAGTAGACCTTTACGGACACATTTATTATAGGTTAATTTTAGCACGAGAAAATTTTTTACTCAAGGGAATTTGTGAAAAATTAATAATTAATTAATCAAATATTAAGTTTTGCGATTTAAAATCATCTTTATGATAAAGCCTACCTTTTCAGAAAAGCTATTGTTTTTCACGATTAATATTTGGAAAACTTTTTAAGCGGTTATTATTCGGCTTATATAAGCTGAAATAACAATAATAAATCGAGGAGGCTATATCAAAATGAAAAAGCGAATTAAACGGCTATTCGGCGTTTTCCTTGTGGCGATTATGGCTGTATCGTTGTTCGCAACTCCTGTTTTTGCAATTTCTTCTTATGATGATTTATCGAAGCAAATCGGAGTTTGTCACGCCGCCGGAAATTATAACTTTACCAAAGAGCCATATTTAATTGAAGGTGCAAAAGCCATTAGAAATATGGGGTCAAAAACAATCAAGCTATTTCTTCAACACCCGCGCGAAAAATACCGTTTTAATACCACCCTGCCCAATGATGAAAAAATCCCTAATATAGTAGATGTATTGAAAACCACTGAATTTAAAAAAGTGTTAAATATGGACTTCACAACTTATGTGTTGCAAACCCATCTTGACACCGCCGATAGCTACGGTTGGGTAAACGGACTTAGTGCCGCCGAAAAAAAGAAAATTCAAAAGGATTATTATGATTCAGCAAGCTATTTATTGAAAAATTATAAAAATAAGACGTTTATTTTAGAACATTGGGAAGCAGAACTTTATTTTCAAAATTGCACCAAAGAAGCCGGAATCAAGGACAAGAAAAAACTTGATACTGCATGGCAAGGCTTTTTAGATTACTTCACTGCCCGCACGGCGGGGGTTGAGCAAGCGAAAAAAGAAATAAAAAGCAGTTCTTCTGTATATTCGTCAGTTGAACTGATATGGATTAGTAAGCCAGCGACTTATAAACTAATTAACTGTTTAGATAAGGTGTCGGCTGATTTAATTGGATACTCTATGTCTGATGACTGTGGAAGCAATACCGACACATTCATAAAAAACTTGAAATTATTAAAGCAAAAGACAAATCGAAAATTTTATATAGGCGAATGTGCTATCGCTTCAAGCGAATATCCCGGATTGCAAAAAGAAATTGTAATGAGCCATTTAAAAAATGCGCTTGACATGGGCAGTGAATTTTTTCTTGTTTGGCAAATATTTGATAACGAAATAGTAAACGGCAAAGATAGGGGTTTTGGTTTGATAACCCGTAAAAATGAAAAAACGCCGCTGTATGATGAACTGGCAAAGACGATTAAACAAAATTCATTAGATCATGAAGCCGTCGTCACTGCCGAATATTTTAAAGGTTTAGGCACTTTTGAAAAATGGTTGATTCCAGAAGGAGCTACGGCGCGTGGTGCGGTTATACACAACCTGAAAGAAGATTTTATACCGCCAAGCGGGTGGGTAATTCATACGAGCCGCAAGCCAAACGGCGACACAATCTGCAAAAAGGGTGAGAGTATGTCTGTCTACATACCCGATAATATGCCCGCTTTCTTGATTGAATAAAAAATATGAATTATAGGGGCTACTCGATAAGAGCAAGTCCCTTTTCATTTATGCAAACATTCACGCTCAAATCAAGCTTTTCAAGATGTCTGAAAACACTTCTTGCTAAGTAGTGTTTAAGACAGCGTTTTATTTCCCGCTTGCTTTTGCCGCCCACCGTGCGTTTTTCCACATATTTTTTGGTTAATTCATGGCACCTCATGCGGGTTAAAATAATTGTGCTTAATGCGGCGTTGAGCGTCCTGTCACCAAGACGGCTTAAGCGGTAACGCACCACTTGCCCCGAAGACGCTTCCAGCGGTGTCGTTCCGGCTAAACTGGCGAACGCGTCAGCACAGCGAAAACGCCCCTTGTATGAATACGAGCAAAGTATTTGTGCGCTGGTGACCGCCCCAAAGCCGGGAAACTCCAGTAAACTTGGCGCAAAGGCTTTGATTATTTTTTGTAATTGTTTTTCGTTTTTGTTTAATGCCGCTTGTCTAAACAGAATATATTGTGCCAGCCGCCGTGCTTCCATTCGGGCGATAGACTTTTCCGCACTGTCATCGTCTGACTTCGCCGACCAGTCGGCAATTATTTTCAACATTGCCGTGGTTAACACGGGAACTTGTCCCGTAGTTAAGTTATTCGTCCGAAGCAGCGCGTAAAGCGCGTTTTTATCCATCACTGACTGAGCGGTCATGTTGCGCCGGGCAGTTAAAAGAATCCGCAGCATTTTCACCGTGCCTTGATTTTTTGGGTTAATTAAACTGTTTATCGGTTTTGAAAGAATACTCACGGCGGCGTGGTGTGAATCCACTTCGTCAGTTTTACCTTTTTGCCCGCGCGCTTTCATTTTTGGGGCTTTTGCTTCACAAACCGGCAGACCGCGCTTTTGCAATGCGACGGTGAATGTTTCGCCGTATGATGATGTACCCTCAACGGCAAACAAAACCTCGCCATCGGTTTTCTCAAGCACCCAGTCAATGGCTTTTTCCAGGGGTGGGGCAGCACTTTAATTTCCCGCTTGCCGATTACCGCGCCAAGATTGTCAATCAAGGTTAAGTGGTGGGTTTTAGCGTGGGTATCAACTCCCGCCACATATTTATATTTTTGTGATACTATTATTTCTGGCATAAAAAAGCCGTCCCTTTCTATAAAGGCTCTTTATTAACGATGAGAAGCAAGACAAATCTTAAATGAGCCACATATCAAATGGGCAACCTTTTATTAAGCCATTACTCCCGAAATAATATGGTTCTACCAGATAGGCAGGTCATGAAAAAGACATTTTCTTTACAGAAAAGTCAGGTATAATGTGAGCCATATCCAGCAGAACCAATATTATTACACGAAATGAATCTCCCGTGCCAGTGTATTTAAGACCCTTTTATGTTAATTGTCAATAGCCACCTCAAAAAATAGGGTGGCTATTTTTCATTTCCCCTCTTTTTTGCTTCTTTTTCAAGCTGTGCCACCCATTCTTTTTTCTCTGCCAAGCAAATTAAAAAATTCGCCAGCGGCGCAAATTCTATAATATTCTCCGCATTGTTTTTCTGTGGCTTGAGTACTTGAAATTGCGGAAAAATATCAAGCAAAATTGCCCCGGTTAAAATTTTGCGGCGGGTGTCGGTTTTCCGCTCTTTTTTCTTGTCCCGCTGCTGCCTCGCCCTCTTTTGGCGTTTTAACTGCTCCAGTTTTTCTTGTTCTTTTTTTATCCTCTCATCCAAAGTCGGCATATTAAGCCCCCCTTTTTTCACATTCATACGTACAAAATTCTACCAATATTCCACCCGCTGTAAATATTGACAAAGTCCCCCGCAAGCAGCTAAACTTTGAGTACACGCCAAAATTCCCGCAGGAACTAAGGGCGCACTTACGCATTGTTCCAATGCAGTGCGCTCCTGCCGAGGGCTTTTTGTGCATTAAGCCAATTGCCAAAATATTTTTTGCCAATTAGCATTAAAGCCGCACTTCGCGCGTATATTTCATATAAGCAGAGTTGCTTTTTTTCCGTTTCCAACGTGAACCCGACTAACACTAAACAGAGGGGTTTGTTATGGCTATTTACCATCTATCCGTTAAATACATAAGCAGAGGTCAGGGGCGCTCGGCAGTGGGCGCGGCGGCATATCGGGCGGGGGAGAAACTGCACAATGAATATGATGGCTTAACCCACGACTACTCCCACAAGCGCGGCATTGCTCACCGCGAAATTATTTTGTCCCCAAACGCCCCGGGCGAATTTGCCGACCGCCAGAAACTGTGGAATGCGGTGGAGATGGCAGAGAAGCGAAAAGACGCCAGAACAGCGCGGGAAATTGAAATCGCCCTGCCGCGTGAGCTGTCGCCGGACGAGCAAATACAGTTAGTACGCGCTTATGTCGGAGACAATTTAACCAGCCGGGGAATTTGCGCCGATGTCGCCATTCACAGCGGACACCGCCACCAAAAAGACAAAGAAAATATTGAAGCTCAAAATGACAAAAATATTAACTCAACTAATCCGCACGCCCACATTCTTTTCACCACCCGCCAAGTATCGCCGCAGGGGTTTGGGGCTAAAGACCGGACACTGGAAAGCCGTCAGAATGTCCGTCACTGGCGCGAAGCGTGGGCGAACGCTCAAAACCGCCGGTTACAGCAAAAAGGCTTAGAAATTAAACTCTCACATGAAAGTTACAAAAATCAAGGAATCGACAAAGAGCCGACCAAACATCTCGGCCACAACGCCGCCGCGCTGGAGCGGCGCGGAATCAGAACCGACCGCGGGGACGAAAACCGCGCCATTGTCAAGCGAAATCGGCAGCGTGAGGAAAGACAGAAGCAGCGGCAGCAGAAGCGGGAACAAAACCGCGAGTGCGAGCGAAAACGCATTCGTGATTTATCAAGATAAATTAAGACAGGGGGTAAAAAAATTGCACGGCAAATTTATAATTACACTCACCGGCGGGATAAAGCTGGTTTTGCGGTTTTTGAACAGGTTACTTGGTTTTTTACTCTTCTTCACCGGTTCATGGGTGGTGCTGATTGGCTATTATCCGCTGATGATTTTGACAAAGCTCAATTCTACCTTTATTGCTCAGCATGCCGGAGTGTTAGAGTGGGAAAGAAACGCCCGGATTGTCGCTCTTTTCTTTTCCAGTCTCATTGCTTTTGTTATTTTTCTTTTTAATTGTGTTAAATTTTACAAAACCTGTCCTGATAACCGGTTTGTTCATTTTCTCAAAACCCTGTTCAACCAGAATTACCGTCCGGAACGCGAGGGTAACAATATTCCTGATTACATGATAAAGAACAGTCCGGAATACTGCGGTTTCTTCTTTGGCGCAAAAGCGCGGGGCGGTTTTTGGAATGAAACCTACAATGTTTACGTTGGTAAGCCTACCAACCAAGATGGTCATATTTTGGTGGTGGGTGGTGCGGGCAGCGGCAAAAGTGCTTGTATTGCCAAAAATGTCTTAAAAACCTGGAAGTCGCCAATTCTGGCGATAGATGTTAAGGGTGAGCTATCAGAACACTATTTGCAACTTGCAAAACATGGTGAATTTTTAATGCAAACCTACAATAAAAATTTAACATCTGAACAATTCGATGAAGCTTGTGAATATTCATGTAGAGACTTGACCGTTTTTGACCCCGCCGCAAAAGACGGCGTTGGTTACGACCCGTATTATCTGCTCCGAACCGACCGCACGGATAATTTAATCAATAACGCCCGTGAAATTGCCCTGTCTATTATCCCCCTGCCGCCCAACATTCACGAGCCGTTCTGGGTGCAGGGAGCGCAGAATCTTTTAACGGCGGCAATTTTGTACTATTTCAATTTAGGCGCCAGCTTTGCCGAGACTATGACGGGGATTCAGACCACGCCGGTTGATAAATTGATTGATGACATTTTAGAAAGCGGCAACACTGCCGCTAAGATGTACATCAATCAAGTGCGGGACTTGGAGTTGAAAACACTGGCTGGGATTGCTACCGAAATGTCAAACAAAATTATGGTTTTTGCCACCGACCCGCTAATTCACGGCGCGCTCAAAAACAGCCAAGAGGACGAAAATCATTTTAAGTGGGGCGATTTAGGGAAGAAAAATATTTTTCTGCGTCTGCCCGAAGACAAACTCGACCAATGGTCTGTGATGATTCAGTTGATGATAAATCAGCTCATCCGCACCCTGGAGCGCCGGGCGGATAAGCATACTCCAGCCGGTAAAATGTTACCGCCCATTTTAATTCTGCTTGATGAGTTTGCGCGACTGGGGAAAATCGAAGTTATTAAAAACGCGCTGGCAACCCTGCGAAGCAAAAACATCACCATCTGTTTAATGATACAAAGTCTGGCGCAGCTGGATGAAATTTACGGAGAAAAAGCCCGCCGCGGTATTGTTGACAACTGCGCGTACAAAGCGATTTTAGGCGTTACGGACGCGGACAGTCAAAAATATTTCAGCAGTCTTGTCGGTACTTGCGAAGTTGAAAAGGAAAGCCGCGCCATCCAATATGACAGTGATGAGGGTATCGAAACCGGACGGGGAAGCAGCTGGAGCAAGCACCGCGAGCCGATTATTTTCCCTCACGATTTTGCCAAGCTCAAAGATGTTGTGCTGATGACACCGGACGGCTTTTGCCGGGTTGATAAAGTGTTCGCCCAGATTCCAGAGAAGAAGCAGTAAATTATTTGCAATTAAGGCGCGAAGCGGTAAACCGCTTGCGCCTTTTTGTTATTGTAATTTATGACGAATTGTCAAGGCACGCTCCTTAAATGCTCCCGCGCCAGTCTGCGGACTGGCTTCGTCCGCTTTATCGCTTTTGCCTTGACAAGGGGGAGAAAAAAGCATAAAAAAACATAAAAAAATTATGCAAAAAAGCTTGCATATTCTCGAGTAATGTTGTATAATGTACTTAGTAGGAAAGCGGACAAACCCTGATAATATCAGGCTTTTTTAGGCTTCAAGAAATTTCGCCTCGCAGTGCATTTATGCCGGATGCGGGGTTATGAATCCCAAAAAGGATTTAGGGTGGTATTACTATTCAAGCACCGACCGCGCTCCCGCATGGACTTCAGTCAGATTCCTCTATAATTTTCTGACAGGCAACAAGGGGATAGGTCCGTACGCTTCAGAGGTTGACGTCACGCAGGTAGAAATAGGCGATATCGTTCAGTTCTGCGATGAAAAGGGGGTTTGCTACCATTCGCCTGTAATCGTCGCCCTGTCGGATGATGAAATTTATGTCGCCGCTCACTCATATGATGCTTATATGCGTCCCATTACGAGCTATGATTTCGCTTCAGCACGGTTTTTACATATACTGGGGGCAAGAACGCCTAATTAATGTCTGCTGAATAATTAAAAAATGCCGTCGCTATGCGATGTAAAAGCATTTTTCAATTATTCCAGTGCAAGAGTTTTGAGTGTTTTTACTCAAAACTCTTGCACTTATTAAACAGTTTTCTAAGAAAACTGTTTAATAAGCAGACATTATCAAGAAGTATTGCGAAAAAGCTCTGCTTTTTTCGCATCTGGAAACAGACAAGTCTGTTTCCAGGAACAATTACACAAAATGTGTAATTGTT
>DBCY01000024.1:0-123 GCA_002293295.1 Ruminococcus sp. UBA946
CACGGTAATTCAACGAGTAAATAATATATATTAATATTGTACTTTCTTTTTTCTATCGCAAAAAAGAAAGAACCAAAGAAAAAATGCTCTTGAACGATAAAGGATTTCGCCGTTTGCGAACGG
>DBCY01000024.1:177-2860 GCA_002293295.1 Ruminococcus sp. UBA946
GTTCACTCGCTAAAATACCCTGGCATGAAAACTCGAAAACTTGACATTTTTTAGGCAATATGATAAACTATAATAACGGAAATATTCAAACAGGGCTTTAATTATTGCTAAAGCTCTGCATTTTTCAGGAGGATAAATTATGTTGCCCAAGAAGTACAATGCAAAGGAATTTGAAAAGAAATGGCAGGATTTCTGGCAGGATAAGGGGATATATAAGTTTGACGAAAGCTCGGATGCCCCTGTCTATTCTATAGATACGCCGCCTCCCACCGTTAACGGTAAAATCCATATCGGCCATATATTCTCATATTCACAGGCAGAGGTTATAGCGCGGTATAAGCGTATGAGAGGATATAATGTTTTCTATCCTTTCGGTTTTGATGATAACGGTCTGCCGACGGAACGCCTGGTTGAACGCAAGTACGGAATTAAAGCGCATCAGACGACCCGCGAGAACTTTACTGAAATGTGCCTTGACGAAACGGCGGAGCTTGAAAAGCAATTCCGCAAGCTTTTTATTTCAGCAGGTTTCAGCTGCGACTGGACGCATGAGTATTCGACGATTAGCAGGGAAGCACAGATTGTTTCCCAGAAATCATTTATAGATTTATACCGCAAAAATAAAACTTATTTCAGCAAGGCTCCGGCGTTGTGGTGCACAGAGTGTCAAACTGCAATTGCCCAGGCTGAACTGGAAACCAAAGAAATTCCATCGGTATTCAACTATCTGAAGTTTTTTATTGACGGAAGCGAAGATTATGTTGAAATTGCGACCACGCGTCCTGAAATGCTGGCTGCGTGCCGGTGTATCTTTATAAACCCCGAAGATGAAAAGAACCGGCATTTACTGGGTAAAATGATAAAAGTCCCGCTCTTCGGATTTTCCGTTCCTGTTTTTGAGGATGAAAAGGTTGAACCCGGCAAGGGCTCCGGTGTGGTTATGTGCTGTACATTCGGCGATTTGACAGACTTGGAATGGTATAAAAAACACAAGCTTAAATTTACGGAAGCTATACTGCAAAACGGCTCTATGTCTGAAATCTGCGGCAAATATGCAGGTATGAAGGTTACGGACGCGCGAAAAGCTGTCATTGAGGATTTAATTCAGCAGGGGCATATGGTAAAGCAGGAGCAGATAAACCATAATGTTGCAGTCCATGAACGCTGCGGCACACCGATGGAAATAACCATTAAGAAACAATGGTTCATTAATATTCTTGACCATAAGCAGGATTATATTGATGCGGGCAATCAAATAAAGTGGTATCCCCCCCATATGAAGGACAGGTATCATAACTGGGTTGAAAATCTTGAATGGGACTGGTGTATTTCAAGGCAAAGGTTTTTCGGCGTTCCGTTTCCGGTATGGTATTGCAGTGAATGCGGAAAACCGCAGGTTCCGTCTATAGACAGGCTTCCTGTCAACCCTATAAAGGATATTCCGGGCGGAGCCTGCGAATGCGGCAGTACGGAATTTGTTCCTGAAAAGGATATTATGGATACATGGGCGACGTCATCGGTTACGCCGTATATTAATCTCAGGTGGGATGATGAGGAAAAATTCAAGGAACAGATGCTTCCTATGAGTTTAAGGCCGAATGCTCACGACATTATCAGAACATGGGATTTTTACACCATTGTAAAGAGTTTGTACCATTCGGGCAAGCTGCCGTGGACGGATGTTATGATTTCAGGGCATGTTATGGCAGCCAGGGGTGAAAAAATCAGTAAAAAGAAAGACAATTCCTTTATGGAGCCTGCGGATGTCATTGAAGCATACTCTGCCGATGCGGTACGTCTGTGGTCCTCATCAGGGAGTTTAGGCAACGACATCGTATTCTCCGAGGAAGAATTCAGGAATGCGAACAAGTTAATTAATAAGCTGTGGAACGCGGCAAAGTTTGTTATTATGCAGCTGGAAGGCTTTACAAAAAAAGACGATGAAGGAAATGAAGTAAATCTGAACCCGTTTTCCAAGGATGACAATGTAAAGCTGATGGTTATGGACCAGTGGATTGTTGTTTCATTTAATAATATGCTTAAAAAATTCCTCAGGTATATGGAGAACTGCGAAATAGGTTTGGCTATCGTCGAGCTTGAAAAATTTTTCTGGAACTACTGCGATGATTATATTGAGATTATCAAGAACCGTGTTTATAAACCTGAGATTTACGGCGAAGAAGCGCGCAAGTCAGGGCTTTATGCGTCATATTGCACACTGTTAGGTATGATTAAGTGCTTTGCGGTGTATATTCCCCATATTACAGAGGAAATTTATCAGGGTTATTTTGTACGGCATGAACCGGAAGTATCAATTCACAGAGCATTTATTATGGAAATTGCAGCCGAAGGCATTTCAGATAACAGCTTTAACGCTGGCAAGGCAGCTGTGGAAATCATTTCTGAACTGCGCCGCTATAAATCGGAGAATAATCTTTCTCTTAAAACTGAAATTGAAAATGTAAGCGTTAGCCTGAAAAATATGGTTGATTTCGGGGATGCTCTGACAGATATTAAGGCAACCTGTTCATGTAATAATATAAGCGTTAGCGCGGGGGAAGCTTTTTCTGTAACTGTATTGTAAAAAACTTGAGTATATAATACTAATCCGCAATTAAAATAATTGCGGATTAGGGCGTGTTCGATAATTAGCAATGTGTATAGAAATAAGTGATTTTTGTGC
>DBCY01000138.1:0-8887 GCA_002293295.1 Ruminococcus sp. UBA946
TCCACACTCCAAACTCCAAACTCGACTCTCCACACTAAATAAAAAAGGTGGTATAATGCGGCACAGTAATATTTCGATTTTTATCCCCCATTCGGGATGTCCTTATAAATGCGCCTTCTGCGACCAGCATATTATAAGCGATACAGCGGCTGCAACCGTTACTGGCGAGAATGTTACAGAAATTCTCCGGGACGCCTGTATGAAGCTGCCGAACCCGAAACAAACTGAAATAGCATTTTTCGGCGGCAGCTTTACGGCTCTGGAGCGTTCATATATGATTTCGCTGCTTGAAGCGGCTCTGCCTTTTGTCGGGAAATTCTCACTTTTGGGTATTCGTGTTTCAACCCGTCCCGACTGCATAGACAACGAGGTTCTGAATATACTTAAAAATTACGGGGTAACGGCAATAGAGCTAGGCGCCCAGTCAATGTGCGACCATGTGCTGTTTGCGAATAAAAGAGGACATACCGCTAATGACGTCAGACTCTCGTCCGAGCTTATCAAAAATCATGATATTGAGCTTGGTCTTCAAATGATGACTGGGCTTTATCAGTCATCCCCCGAGGATGAAATTTATACGGCGAATGAGATTATAAAGCTGTCTCCCGCAACCATACGTATTTATCCCGTCGTTATTTTAAAGGGAACAAGGCTTGCCTCATTATATCAGAGCGGAATCTATAAAATACCGACGTTTGACGATATGATTTCAATAGGCGCCGACCTCCTTGAGATGTTCGGGAAAAGCAGTATTAAGGTAATACGCTTCGGTCTTCATGCGTCGTCATCCGTTGAGGAAAACATTGTCGGGGGATATTACCATCCGGCATTAAGGGATTTGTGCGAAAGCATACTGATTCGCAGGCAGATTGAGCTTCAGGCAATGGGGTATGGTGATTTTGAGGTTTATGTTTCAACCGCGGATTTAAGCAAAGCAATCGGTCAGAAAAAATCCAATCTTGAGTATTTTAAAAATATGGGTAAGAATATCAGGTTTTCAATTGACGACGGTTTACACAGAAACCAAATATATATAAAGAAAATGGTGTGATATGTATTTAGAATCGCTTGAAATACAGGGGTTTAAATCCTTCCCCGATAAAATCAGGCTTGAGTTTGACAAGGGAATCACAGCGGTTGTAGGCCCAAACGGAAGCGGCAAGTCAAATATAAGCGACGCAGTCAGATGGGTACTCGGCGAACAGTCTACGAAAACACTCCGCGGCAACAGGATGGAAGAGGTTATATTCGCCGGAACAACCCAAAGGAAATCCGTGGGTTTTGCTTCGGTTACCCTTAACATTGCAAACAGCAAGGGTACATTGAAAATTCCGTCGGAGCAGGTGTCGGTAACGAGAAAGCTTTACCGCAGCGGCGAAAGCGAATATATTATAAACGGAGCGCAGGTTCGTCTGAAAGATATTTATGAGCTTTTTATGGATACCGGCCTGGGACGGGACGGTTATGCCATAATAGGGCAAGGCAGGGTTTCTGAAATTGTATCGGCTAAATCAAACGAACGGCGGGAAATTTTTGAGGAAGCCGCCGGGATTTCAAAATACCGTTACCAAAAAGAAAATGCGGAGCGCGAATTAAAACAGGCGGATGAAAAACTGGTCCGTATACGCGATATTTTAAACGAGCTGGAGGAACGCGTCGGGCCTCTTAAGGAACAGTCGGAAAAGGCGGCTGTATTCATTGAATATGCCGAAAAGAGGAAAGTCCTTGAAATAACGGTCTGGGTAAAGCAAATCGAAGGACATAAATCCAAGCTGTCAGAATTGTCGGAACAGATTCTGCTCGGCACAAATGAATATAACGCGGTTACCGCTGATATTTCAAGGCTGGAAGAGGATATAGACGATATTTATGAAAAAATACAGGGCGCTGTCTTTAATATTGAAACCCTGCATGAACAGATAAATGAATCCGAACGCTCCAATACGGCTGTCCATGCCGAAATTGCCGTGTGTGAAAACGATATTTCACACTGCAATGAGGCGATAAGCAGTATAATCAGACAGCAGGAGCTGAGCAGAAATTCATCGGCGAAAAACCAGGATATTATCAGTCAGAAGCTTCAGGCTGTAAAGGATTGTGAGGCTGAAATTGACAAAACAGTCAGGGAATATGAAAACACATCCTCGGAATTTGATAAATTTCTTACGGAACAGAATGATTTCGACAATGACAATGCCGGTGTAAACAATTCGCTGAACAGACTTTACATAAAGCAGTCGGAGCTTAATACTGTTATTTTTTCATCTGAAAGCAGCATTGCGGATTTTAACGAGCAAATAGAATTTACGCGCGCCGACGGCGGAAATTTACGGGAATCCATTAATAAATATAAAAGTGAAAGGCTTGAAATCTCCGGAAAAATATCCCTTGCCGATGAAAAAATAAACGAACTTAACAACCGTCTTAACGGTATATCCAAGCTTTATGCGGGACGGAGAGAAAAGCTTGATAACGCAGGGAAAGAGCTTAACGAATTATCGTTTCATATAAGGGACAGGGAACAGCGCATAAAAATGCTAACCGACCTTGAAAACAGCATGGAGGGCGTTTCAAACCCGACCAGGCAGGTAATCAAAGCGGGGAAAATCGGACAGCTCAGCGGCGTTTTCGGCTCCGTAGCAGGGCTTTTATCCGTCAGCTCAGAATACAGTACCGCGGTTGAAACCGCTCTGGGGGCTTCTGTACAGAATGTAGTGGTCGCAAACGATGAAACGGCAAAAAATTGTATTGATTTTCTAAAGGAAACAAAGGCGGGGCGCACGACTTTTCTGCCCGTTACCAATATAAGGGGAAGCCGCATCAAGGAAGCCGGACTTGAGAATTGTACCGGTTTTATCGCTTTGGCGGTTGATATTGTTGAATATAGTCCTGAATACAAGGACATCTTCACTAATTTGCTGGGCAGGATTATTATAGCGGAAGACCTTAATTCAGCAAATGTAATAGCGAAAAAGTACGGCTTCAGATATAAAATATGCACCCTGGACGGTCAGGTCATCAATGCGGGCGGTTCGTTCACAGGCGGGTCTGTTTCTAAAGCTTCAGGGATTCTGACAAGGAAAAACGAAATTGAAAGGCTGAAAAATGAACGCGCGGAAGCGGAACGAAGGCATTATGCGGTAAAACAAGCCTGCGCTCAGCTTGAAGCCGAAGCTGTTAAATTAAGCTTTGATATTGAAGGCGTAAAGGACGAGCTGAATGTCGTTAGTACCGATAAGGTTCATTTTGAGGCTGAAATAAGACGTACCGGCGATATGCTTATACAGTCGGAGGAACGGCTGAAATCCCTGGACGAGACATTTCTCAGACACAGCAGCCGTATTGAAGAAATTAAAAACAACGTCCTGGAATCAGAAAAGCTGCTTGAAGCCTGTGAAAAGGAAATTTCCGGAATGGAAGCGCTTTTGTCCCTGAACGAGGAGAAGAGGAACGCCCTTCATTTAAGAAGGGAGGAGCTTTCAGCCCTGTTATCCTCACAAAAGCTCAGGGAAACGGAGCTTATAAAAGACAGGGAAGCCCTTAAAAACGAAATCGCGGCGCTTACCGAGCAATGCGAAGAAATCGGCGGTAACGCGGCAAGGCTTGCCCTTCAGCTCAGCGAACAGGAAAGCATTAAACTGCTCAGGGAAAAGGCGATTGCGGAAAACAAGGCAAAGCTTACTAAAGCCGGCGGCGAAGTTTCAGAATTCAGGAATAAAATCTCAGACCTGCAGCAGAAAAAACGTGATATGGAACAAAAATCCAATGAACTCCGCATACAGGTTCAGGATTGTATCGGCGCAAGGGAAAAATTATCAAGGGAGACCACAAGGCTTGAGGGGCGCAGGGAATCGGTTCAGAATGCTTATGATTCAATAATATCTGAAATGTCCGAGCAGTATAATATATATTTTTCCGAAGCCGTCACGCAAGCGTTGCCCGTAACAGATATTGCCGCTACCCAGAGGGAGTTGAATGATATACGGCAGAAAATCCGTAATTTAGGAACGGTGAACCTGGCGGCAATTGATGAATACAAAGAGGTATCAAAACGTTATGAGATGCTGTCGGCGCAGTTTAACGACGCCTTGGATGCTAAATCGAAGCTTGAAAGCCTTATATCCCAGTACACCGACAACATGCGCCGTCAGTTCGCCGAAAGCTTCAGCCTTATCAACGAAAACTTCAAGTCGGTTTTTACCGAGCTTTTCGGCGGCGGTTCGGGCGAACTAATTCTGACCGACCCTGAGGACATACTTGAATCGGGCATTGAAATCAAGGCGGCTCCGCCGGGTAAGATTATCAAGAATATCTCGCTTATGTCAGGCGGCGAGCAGGCTTTTATAGCCGTTGCTATTTATTTCGCCATACTGAAAATAAACCCGGCTCCGTTTTGTATACTTGATGAAATAGAAGCAGCGCTCGATGAAATCAATGTTGCCAAATATGCCAGGTATCTTCGTAACTTTACAGGTATGACCCAGTTCATTTTAGTGACGCACCGCCGCGGGACAATGGACGAGGCTGATGTCCTTTACGGCGTTACAATGCAGGAAAAAGGCATATCAAAGGTCTTAAAGCTTGAGCAGCCTCCGGCGGATAATTAATAAGGAAGCAGTATGGCAATATTATGAAAGAGTTCGGGAATTTTATATGGACAGGATTACAGAAAATATTTTGCGGCAGCGTATGCACGGGTTGTATTTATCGCGCAAATGCGATGATATTACCGAGCTTTCTCGGGAACTTATGGGGCTTCACTGCTGGTTTCACCGCAACGCCGCCTTTTCAGCCCTGATTCGGGGGGCTTCGTTAAGAGGTTGGAAGACCTCGCTTACAAAGACATGGCTTTACAGGGGAACGCTGCACGGCGCCGCTTATGACGACCTGCCTGCACTTCTTGCCCTTCATGCTGGTAAGGATTCCTTTGAGTGGCTTGTTCCCGGCAGGGAGCAGAGAAACGAAATAGCGGAAAAAGTAATCAGCCTGATGGAGGACGGTGTTTTTTCACGTGCCGAAATGAGGCGTATTTTCGCTTATGATTACGATGATGAAATAATCGGAAGGATTTTTTCGCCCTGGGGGGGTATATTCGTTTATTTAGCCCGTCTCGGTAAAGTCGCGTTCCGCGATATGACAAGCCGGGATTTTGACCTGATAGACGCCCGTCCTTCCGGAACCTCCGAGGAGGTTTTACCCGAACTTTTCCGCAGGTATATCACCTCATACGGTCCGGCGACTATTTCCGACGCGGCATGGTTTTTCGGACTTTTAAAGGAAAGGAAAAAGGAACTGAACTCTTTGAATCTGGATGAATACCTGCGTTTTGAACATAATAAAAATACATATTATTATATTGAAAAGAACGATGATACGGGTGAAATCCCCGAAATTACCCTGCTGTCCGGATTCGACCCGCTTATTGTTTCATACGCCGACCGCAGCTCGGTTCTTCCTCCGGAATATAAAAATGCGGTAATAATGAAATCGGGAATATGTCTCCCGGCAATTGCTTTAAACGGTCAGGTCGCCGGGGTCTGGAACATAAAAAACGGCGAACCGTACACAGAGTTTTTTACGGTTCAGCCGAAGCGCATTAAAGATACAGCGTTTGAACTGGTCAGCGGTATATGCTTTCAGACGCGGGGACACTTAAGGTAAAATTAAACATAAAGCCCTGATTAAAACCGTTTTTCGGCTTCAATCAGGGCTTTCACAAATTAATATAAACAGCGATTACAGTATAAAGCAGATAAGCCCGCCGCAGCCCTCGTTAATAATGCGTTCAAGCGTTTCCTGGAGTTTAAGCCTTGCGTCGACCGGCATGCGGTACAGTTTGTTGTGAAGGCCCTCGTTGACAAGCTCATGGAGGGATTTTCCGAAAATGTTGGATTCCCAGATTTTCTGCGGACTTTCCTCAAATTCCTTGAGCAGGAACATAACAAGCTCCTCGGACTGCTTTTCGGAACCCACTATGGGGCTGACCTCGGTTACTATATCGGCTTTCATCATATGGATAGACGGGGCGGAAGCCCTCAGCCTTACTCCGTATTTTCCGCCCTGCTTAACGATTTCAGGCTCTTCAAGGGTAAGCTCGTCGATTGTAGGCATTACAATACCGTAGCCCGTGGCTTCGACTTCGGAAAGAGCGTTCTTTATTTTGCCGTATTCCTTTTTCATAGCAATCAGCTCTTTGAACAGAGGCAAAAGGTCGCTTTCGTTCCGGATATCAATACCCGTTTCCTCACCGAGGATTTTATAGAACAAATCCCCCAGCAGGTCTATACATATGGTGGCGCTGCCTTTTCCAAGATTGATTTCAGAAATTCCCGACCTGTCGATATTGCTGCCGAGACCGATTTTATCAGACACATTCTCAATGTCGCGCACATACCTGATATTTTCAGCCGCATTGCGTATTGCGCTGAAAATATCTTCTTTGAGCCAGTGTCCCTTATAAAGCCCGGTAATCCATTTGGGCATGCAGATATTGATTTCCTTGATGGGGAACGCGTAAAGGATTTGCTGCAGGATATTATTTATCGTATTTTCATTAAGGTCCAAACAATTAACCGGTATTACTGTCGTGCCGTATTTGAGGGAAAGCTCCTCAGCCAAAGCTTTTGTTTCCTTTGAATCGGGATATACGGAGTTCAGAAGAACGATAAAAGGTTTGTCTATACTCTGAAGCTCTTTAATAACCCGTTCTTCCGCTTCTTCATATTCGCTCCGGGGAATATCGGAAATACTTCCGTCGGTTGTAATCACAAGCCCGATTGTCGAATGGTCCTGAATAACCTTCTGGGTTCCGACCTCAGCCGCCATCGCAAACGGGATTTCATCGTCGAACCAGGGGGTCATAACCATCCTGGGAGCTTCGTTTTCGATATACCCTATTGAACTCGGCACAATATACCCGACGCAGTCAATCATGCGCACATTAAAGCGCGCCTTATCCCCAACGGTAACCTCGACGGCTTCTTCGGGGATGAACTTGGGTTCAGTCGTCATGATTGTCTTGCCTGCGGCTGACTGGGGCAGCTCGTCGACAGCGCGCTCGCGCCGGTATTCGCTTGCTATGTTGGGAATAACCAGCTGTTCCATGAATTTCTTTATAAACGTGGATTTTCCGGTCCGAACGGGACCTACTATACCGATATAAATATCACCGTCCGTACGCTGCGCGATATCGCTGTAAATATCATTGTTTGTCATAATAAGTATCCCTCCACTTTTCTTAAACAATTGGAATTAAAATCATACCTGCATTTTGGATAATATCGTTGTCTATTTCATTTTCCTCCATAATTGCAGCTACGGATGTTCCGTACTTTTTGGCGATTTCCCATAAATCCTCGTTTTCATTCGTGAAATACAGCTTTAATGCATAATCACCGTCTCTTTTTACGGGTTCATCTTCATTTACAGCAATATCCGTTACAATCGGAACAAGCATGGAATTAAGTATGGTGCCCATTATCCTCAGCTCTGCCTTTGCTTCAACGGTATTGTCGGAAGCCATGTTATAAGAACAGGAAACAGGGTTGATTTTCAGGTCGGCAGCAGTGCTTTCCGTAACGCCGTCGAGCTGAATTGCGATTGAAAACGGTTCTTCTTTTTCAAGCACCACGGCGCTGCCTTCATTATTGCGCGCCATCACCGTATAAACGACCGTTCCGTTAATAATAAGCTGTTCGTTTTCCGGGTCGGGCTTAACGGTAAACTGGGGAACGCTGCACCACACGTCGTAAATGCAGTCCAGACCCCCGTCGGAATGCTCAAGGGCGGCTTTTACCACATATGACAGATTAATGTTCTGCGGGGGCAGTTCAACTTTAATGTCGGACTTGCTGCTGCTGCTGGTATATGATGTGGAATACTCATCCATGACAAGCTCGATTGTCGAAACCCTGTGCGCGTGGCATGAAATAAGCATTACCACGGTGCATTCGATTATTTTGTTGTTGCCGTCCATGTCGGTATGGGGTTCAAGCTCGCATGAAAGCACTTCCGTGTCGACCGTCGTGTCAAAGCGCTCGTCTATGCCCTCCAAATCAATAATCTGCGAGAACGGAAGGGTGAACTGCATTGCCTCGACGCCGTCGGCGTTGTCCTTTATGCAGGTGTAAAGCATGTTAATGTACACCTCGCCTTTGGCGACAAGCTTATTTGCGATTACCTTTTTATCCGAGGATGCTATAATCGCATCGCTCCTGAGCAGGTTTTCAATGGCGGGCTTGGAAAGGCCCAGGTCGAATTCCTCCGTCACCGTAAACCTTTTAGTCGTGTAAAGCTTGTTTGTCGGATATGTCACAGGCGTCTTCTTAAGCTGGATATCCATGCCGAAAGCGTCGCTGATGACCTCCTTCTTGCACAGGTCCGTCACCTTGATTTTTATGGTAACGGCGCCGCGGCAGTCAATCCGCCTCTGATTGACAGCCCGGCAGTTAAAGTAATCCGTCCGCGGGCAGATTGTAACCTTGGGGTTTGTTACCGATTTGCCTAAATCAACGGATTTGGTATATGTAAGCTTTTGGTCAATCACCTGTATTCCGTTTTTGCCTTCCGCGCAGTACAGGACTTTTATGCATACCGACAATTCATAAATGAGCTTGTCGCCGTTTACGCTGTAGGTCAGTATCCTGGGAGTTGTCATGCATTTTACTATTTTGAATATTTCCGGACAATAATCCGGCAATACATAATCAAGCTCCACTGACTGTTCCTGCGTTCCGTCATAAATAACCTCTGTGGCCGCTATCTCTTCTTTATTAAGCTTTATGTCCATAAGTAATCCTCCTTATAAATATATGAGAGTGCGAATTTGCAACATGGAACCGTGATTTTCCGTTTGCTTGTTCGCACATTGCTAAAATATCTATATTCA
>DBCY01000138.1:8921-10635 GCA_002293295.1 Ruminococcus sp. UBA946
TCGTTTAACTTTAAAACGGTTCGTAAGCTGATTACCGCTCTTTTTAATTTATGTCTGTACTGATTATATCAGTACCTGTCAACCCCCTGCTTTATTTAAAGACTTGATGTGAATAATATGATAAATTTCATAAAGCACTTGAAATAATTGTTATGATGTTGTAGAATGTAATCAATTACATACTTAAAAAAATATGCAGGAGGTTTTTTAATGAAATTTGCAGACGGTTTCTGGCTGAATAAACGGGGTTATGATGTTAATTATGCCGCTCAGGCATATGAAATCCGGACCGGCAGAAATTCAATCAACGTTCTTGCCACAGCAAACTGGGTTCATAACAGAGGAATGACGCTGGGCGGTCCCGTATTGGACATAACTTATTCATCCGCTCAGGAGAACGTAATTAAGGTTTCAATCAGCCATTACAAAGGTGGGCTTTCAAACGAACCGAAATATGAGCTTAACGAGGACTGCGGCTTTACCCCGGAGATTATTGAAAACAATGACTGCTGGGAGCTTATATCCGGCAATACAAAGGTGTGCGTCGGCAAGTCAAGCTGGAAAATCGAATTCTTTTATAAGGATAAAAAGCTTACCGGCGGCGCGTGGAGGTCGTCCACCGTTGTTAAGGAAAATCAGTTCAGGGTATCGGGTAGGCAGAATTACATGCAGGACGACACGTTCTGGTCATATCCCGCCGATTCGCGGAACACTTTTATAAGGGAACAGCTGACGCTTTCCGTGGGCGAATGCATATACGGCTTCGGCGAAAAGTTCACCACCTTCGTCAAGAACGGCCAGAATGTGGAAACCTGGAACAGCGACGGCGGAACCTGCTCCGACCAGTCATATAAATGCATACCGTTCTATGTGTCTTCAAGGGGATACGGGATTTTTGTAAACTCCTCCGATAAGGTATCCTTTGAGGTTGCCTCCGATACGGTGTCAAAGGCATCGTTTACCGTTCCCGGCGAAACTCTGGAATATTTCCTGTTCGGCGGCGAAAACCTGACCGAGGTGCTTTCGAATTATACTGCCCTGACGGGGAAACCCGCCCTTCCTCCCGCTTATACATTCGGGCTGTGGCTTACTACCTCCTTTACGACAAAATATGACGAAGAAACCGTCACTTCCTTTATTGACGGAATGGCTGAAAGGGATATACCTTTACAGGTTTTCCACTTTGACTGCTTCTGGATGAAGGAATTCCAGTGGTGCGACTTTGAATGGGATAAAAGGCAGTTCCCCGACCCTGCCGCCATGCTAAAAAGGCTTAAGGAAAGAGGCCTTGAAATCTGCGTTTGGATTAACCCGTATATAGCGCAGCGTTCCGGGCTGTTCGATGAAGGAATGGAGAACGGCTACTTTATAAAGAACCTTGACGGAAGCGTGTTCCAGGCTGATATGTGGCAGCCGGGTATGGCAATCGTGGATTTTACGAATCCTTCCGCCTGCGAATGGTATGCCTCCAAGCTGCGCGTCCTCTGCGAAATGGGCGTCGACGCCTTCAAGACCGACTTCGGCGAAAGAATCCCCACAAAGGTCAAATATTTTAACGGCTCGGAGCCGGTTGCAATGCACAATTACTACTCATACCTTTATAATAAAACTGTATTCAATGTCCTGAAAGAATATTACGGCGAGAATAAAGCCTGCCTGTTTGCGCGCTCCGCTACGGCAGGCGGACAGAAGTTCACCGTACACTGGGGAGGTG
>DBCY01000145.1 GCA_002293295.1 Ruminococcus sp. UBA946
TTTTACTCAAAAACCTTGCACTGGAATAATTGAAAAATGCTTTTAAGTCGCATAGCGACTGCATTTTTCAATTATTCAGCAGACATTATATGAGCGTCAGGTATATAATACCTGTACGGGGTATTCATAAATTGAAAGGATAAATTTTTTACTGAAAAAATGAAGATTAACGAAAAAAACGAAATCCGGATTATTACAGACCTTTTAATAACACTTTGTACCCTTTCAGTTATTACGGTTTATTATTACGGTTCAAGGGCTCTGATGATAATAATTATTTCTGTAGTGACCTGTGTTGCGCTGGATATACTTTTATATAAACTTAGGAAAATACCGGTTAATAAAACCAGTTTTTTATCGGCGTCAGTTACCGGTTTGATTACGGCTCTTATGATGTCGGCTGCTGTTCCGTATTATCTGGTTTTTACAGCCTCGGTGTTTTCAATAATAATCGGGAGGCATGCCTTCGGAGGTCACGGTTATGAAATTTTCAATTCTTCCGCTGCCGGATTTCTTTTTGTTTCACTAAGCTTCGGAAACTCAATGCTTTTATATCCCAAACCGTTTGATGAGCTTCCGTTACATAATAGTATTCCCGTTGAAAGTTTATATCAGTCACTGGATAAACAGTTAATTAATGCCTCAGTGCCGTCCGCCGATTATATGGATATTCTTATCGGAAAATTCTGCGGTCCTATGGGAACGGCTTACATTATACTGCTTGCGGTAATTACAGCTGTTCTTATATTCAGACGCTCCGTATCTGCCATATCATTTTTGACTGTTATATCTGCTGTGACTATATATGCTTATTTTTATTACGGATACAATATTTTGCAGGTAATGAATTTTTTAGGCGGAGGAATGCTGATTTTCGGTTTGATTTTTCTTGCCTGTGACTACAGAACAATACCTAAATCAAAATTATCAAGATTTATTTTCGGGATTATTCTGGCAGTTCTTATAATTATTTTCGAATTCTATGCCAAAGCCGAAAATGCCGTTATATACGCCGTTATTATTGCCGCACCGATATGTATAGAACTGGATAAAAGAGCATTTTCTTTCGCCGATATAGTTAATTTTGAAAATTCCGGTTTAATCGTTAAAATCAGGCGCAAATTCAATAAACCGGCTAAAAATTTAAACGAAACCTTAAAGATTCTGGAAAGGGGGGAAAAAAGTGAGAACAGCGGCGGCAGCAAAAAGTGAGGTAAATCCTTCCGCAAAATTAAAAAGGAATATTATTTTAGATAATCTGTTCAGGAAAAACCCTATATTGTCAGGCGGAATGGTTATCGCACCAATTGTAGTATATGCAGTTACATTAAAAAATGCTATTACACTGGCTGCTGCATTTTCTGTGATTACGTTCTTTACTCTTATTATATCGTCTTTTGTTCCTAAAAAGATAGTGTATACGATTCGGATTATTTTATACACCCTGATTGGTTCCCTTGTTTATGTTCCGGCTTATATAATCCTTAATTACTATATACCTGAAGTTGTTTCAGAAATGGGTATTTATTTCCCTCTGCTTATTACCAACTCATTTATTGTATCGCGTTCTGAAACGATTTTTTTCCTTGAAAGCAAATCAAAAATGCTGCTGGATATTATTTTTTGCATTTTAGGTTATGATATTATTGTACTGATTTTCGGAACAATACGTGAAATTATCTCCACCGGAGAATTAAGCGGAAATATTCTTCCGGTTCCTTTAATATTCAGCGGTCTCGGATTGCCTTTCGGCGGTTTTATTATACTGGGAATACTAGCCGCATTGCTCAGATATATTGTGCTGATAACGAAGAAAATGTAATAATTAAAAATGATTTTGAATAACTGCTGATTACTGATAAGTTTGTTTAACGGAATTATAATTCGATTAAAAAAAGCAGGAATATACAGAGGATGATTGTAAACGAATGGAATTTATAAAACAGATTATAATTGCTTCATTTACCGGAATACTTATTGAAAATACCGTATTCAGCCGGGCTTTAGGGACGAGTACTTTAATATCAGTTTCAAAAAACAGGAAGAATATTTTAGGTTTTGGTCTATGTGCCGTTTATATAACGACAGTGACAAGTATAATATGTTTTTTTATTGACAGGCTGATAAATTATTATAAGCTGAGTTATATTTATATGCCTTTAATCTATGTCCTTATTCTTGGGTTTGTTTATATTGTAACTCTGCTTTTGTTATGGAAGTTTTTTTATAATTTGTTTTTCAGAATGAAGAAATATGTACATATGTCAGCTTTCAACTGCGCAGTTTTCGGGGCTTTGTTCTTAAATCATAAATACTGCAGCAGTCTTGCTGAATATATAGGTCACGGAATAGGAATAAGTTTGGGATTTATTCTGGCTGTTTATATGGTTTCTATTGTATATGATAAATTATATTCCGAAAATGTTCCTTATTCATTCAGGGGATATCCGTTAATATTAATTTATATAGGGATTTTAAGTATGGCATTTTATGGTTTGGTAGGACGTCAGTTATTATATTGATATTTATTTTCATTAAATTCAAAGGAAACGGAGAATTCACCATGTCAGCTAAAAGCGGAAGAAAAGTATACAGAAATAAAATGAAAAACAGGAAAAAATACAGAAAAAATACTTTGTTCATAATATTATTCATTCTGTTGCTGGCTGTGTTGGTTTTTGTCGGTTACAGTATTGCAAGACCTATATACAATTACTTTAGCGAAAGAAAAAACAACGACGTCAATAATGCCGAAGCCTGGGAACCTCCCGTTTATGAAAACGAGGAAGAGAGTGCTGTTACAACGGTATCGGAAGACGAAAGCCCCGGTGATGAATCTCCTGAAAACACGTCGGATTCGCTGGATTTTTCAGCATATGTTATTCCGCCTGAAGCATTATCAGCCTCAGATACGCTTAAAAATGCCCTGGCTGAAGCAAAAAATAACGGTTATACATCGGCAGTAGTTATTTTAAAGGATAAAGGCGGAGCCATATATTATAATACCGGTTCGGAAATAGCTGCCAGCGGTGAAAACGCTGTTAAGGGTTCAATGCCGGCAGGACAGATTTCAGCTATGATTACGGCTGCAGGATTAAAGCCGATTGCGTCCGTTAATCTGCTTGAGGATAATAACCGTTACGGCGCTAACCGGACGGGTTCGTATAAATTTGCGGGCGATAATTCAACATGGCTTGACAATTCGGTTGCCAACGGGGGTAAGCCATGGCTGTCTCCGTTTGATTCCGATACGCAGAGCTATGTTGAATATTTGGCGGATGAAATCACAGCGGCAGGATTTGATACTGTGATTTTCGACGGTATAGTTTTTCCGGATTTCCGTAACAGCGACCTGACGTATATAGGTCAGGCTGTTCAGGACGCTAACAGGTACAACGCCCTTGTCAATATTGCGAATATTGCCGGAGATACGGCAAGGACAAGGGACGCAAACCCGATAATACAGGTATCAGCTATAGACATTATAAATAATAAAGCCGAGGTGTTCAAGCCTGATTTATTAAACGGCAGTATATTTTCTGTATATTATTCGCCTCAGGATTTTAACGGAATTGTCGTTATCGATAATACGGAAACGGTTCTGTCGGATTTAAGCGCCTATGATAAGACAATTTTGATTTTTGATGAAATAAGGATGAAATCGGGCGGTAATGTTGAAATCATTCCGTATATTGATAACGGCGGCATGATTAATCAGTCCGATTTGAACGATACGCTCACCGCTTTGATTTCACTCGGATATGAATCATATATTATAAAGTGATTAGTATTTATGCAATACCGTACAAAATTATCCTGTATGATTTTGTACGGTATAATAATATCAACATCCACACATTATGACAATAAATTCCATATGGAATGGTGTAAAATAGTACTAGCCCTGATTATAATACTAAGGCGTGTTCTCATAGGAAAAATATATGGATTTTTCAAGTATAAATCTGTTGAATACAACCGGAAAGACTTATATTTACCGTTTTATAAAGCTTGAAACAAACCGGTCTGTTTAATATTCTATAACAGATTTGGTACAGTCGTTAAGTATGCGTTAATAATATTTAAAGTTTAAAGGAAAGGAAAATATAAAATGCCTGTTATAATTGATACCGAGGAAAACCGTATTGTTGCCCGTCTTAAAGGTGAAATTGACCATCATAACGCAAAGGAGCTGCGCAGCGATATTGACGTTGCAATCGACAGGAACCGTCCTGAAATTGTGGTATTGGATTTCAGCGGTGTTACCTTTATGGACAGCTCCGGTATAGGACTTGTTATGGGGAGGTATAAAACCGTTTCCGCTTACGGCGGTCAGGTCTTTGTTGAAAACACATCGGCACAGATAAAAAAGGTTATGCGTCTTGCCGGACTTGACAGGCTTGCCGAAATAAAATAGACCGGAAAGGATTAAAAA
Source organism: Ruminococcus sp. UBA946 (assembly GCA_002293295.1). Taxonomy (GTDB): domain Bacteria; phylum Bacillota; class Clostridia; order Oscillospirales; family Ruminococcaceae; genus UBA946. The sequence continues at coordinate 4,436 of DBCY01000145.1, forward strand.
TATATGAACGTAAAAAATGAAGTAAAAATCATATTCCCAAGCAACAGCTGCAACGAAGCGTTCGCAAGAGTTGCCGTTACGTCGGTAATATCAGCTTTAGACCCGACTGTCAGTGAAATTGCCGAAATAAAAACCGCGGTATCGGAGGCGGTTACAAACTGTATTGTCCACGGATACCGGAATACGGCCGGTAAAATAGAGCTTTATGTGCGGCTGACCGAAGATAATACGGTATACATAAGAATAAAGGATACCGGAACGGGGATTCCCGATATTAAGAAGGCAATGGAACCTCTTTATACATCGGTTCCCGAAGAGGAAAGGGCAGGGCTCGGGTTTGCCGTTATGGAAAACTTCATGGACAGAATTAAAGTCACAAGCAAGGAAGGAAAGGGTACGACCGTTAAAATGTACAGGAAAATATGCTCCGGAAAAAATACATAATTAGCATTTATATTAAAATTATGAATAAAACGGAAAGGAAGCCTTCCATAAATGAACGGATTAAAAAGCGACCGTTTTATTGAAGAAAATCTGGGGCTGGTACATTTATGCGCAAACCGTTTCCGGGGCAGGGGTATCGAATATGACGACTTATACGGCGCCGGCTGTATCGGTCTTATCAAGGCAAGCTCAGGATTTGACACTGAGCGGGGTGTAAAGTTTTCGACATATGCCGTGCCCGTAATCCTGGGTGAAATAAAAAGATTGTTCCGGGACGGAGGTTCTGTGAAGGTAAGCCGTCCGCTTAAGGAGTTATCGCTTAAAATTTCCCATATAAAAGACCGTTTCCAGCTGGAAAACGGACGCGAACCGGTAATATCGGAACTATGCAGTCTGACCGGCGCTGACGAGGATGATATAATAGAAGCCCTGTCAATTTCCATGCCTCCCCTGTCGCTGACCGAAAATACTGATGATGAGAACGGGGGGCAAATTGATATTGCCACTCCTTCGCCCGATTTGGAAATGGTTGATATCCTTTCGCTCAGGCAGGCTCTGGGACTTTTGAACGAAGACGACAGGCAGCTTTTATACATGCGTTATTTCAAGAACATGACCCAGACCGAAACGGCTAAAATACTGTCGATGTCGCAGGTTCAGGTGTCAAGGAGGGAAAAGAAGCTGCTTGGGATACTTAAGGGGTATTTACTCGAGTAGTTGTCAGAAAATAGCAACCGGAAATAATTAACAATTAACAATGGTGGNNGTGGTATACCGCCTGCGGCGGTACGATTATATATTAAGTAAAAATAAATCCGCCGGACGGCGGATTTAGAACCTGTTCCCAGAGGAAAAATGTATGGATTTTCGAGTATGATTTTACTGAAGACAAGGCGAAAATCCGCAGACAGGCTGTCGCCTTTCAAGGATTTTCAACGCTGTATTCGGTAAAATCTACCGAAATGACATACATTTTTCCTCTGGGAACAGGTTCTTATTAATATGTAATTTATTCGCCTGATAAAACCTCAATCATAAGCATTACACCTAATTTAAAGCCTTCTTTAAAACTTTGTTTTACTTCATATTCAACGGTTTTGTTATCAAGGCTTTCCAGTTCGTCATAACGCATAAAATTTTCTTCCGTAAGTAACGGGTAAAGCCAGTTATCTTTTTCGTCGGCTATTTTTTCGCTGATATTACCATATTCTTCATCGGCTACTTTCATCTTGTCAAGCGGGTTGATATTTCCATAAAAAAGTTCATCTAGTAATCCCATTATATTTACCTCCAAAATCTAATTTGACTTTTTTCAGAAAGTGTGGTACAATACATAATGGATTTGTATTATATATACTTTCCGGTGTGAACACTCGCCTTGTTTTGAACGATGGGGCGGGTGTTCTACTTTTTTTCTTCAACCTCACTTTTAACCTTTTGGATACCAAGTCTAATTACATCACTTTTTGACATTGATGTTTTTTCACAGCAATAATTCAGGTCTGATATTGTTTGTTTGTCTGCTCTTATTTTTAATTGTATATCCTTCGGATTATCAGATTTCGGTCTGCCTGTACGCGGCGACATTTATCCACCTCACATATCGTGTACACATATAATTATATATAAGTATACACAAAAAGTCAATACTTTAAATTGTAAAATATTTATTAACAACGAAAAGTTAATCAGGGTGTATATTTCACTTGACAACACACCCTGTTAATTCATTTAAGGACTATTAACATTTACTCTCAGTTTACTCTAAAACTCCAGTTTTTCATCAAGGTATTTTACCAATGTGTCAATATTAACCCGTTCCTGCTTCATGGTATCCCTTTCGCGGACGGTAACGCAGTTATCCTCAAGGGTATCAAAATCATAGGTAATACAGAAAGGCGTGCCTATTTCGTCCTGACGGCGGTAACGCTTCCCGATTTGACCGGCTTCGTCGTATTCAACGCTGAACTTTCCGGCAAGCTTTGCATAAAGTTCTGCGGACTGCTCCTTAAGCTTTTTAGTCAGCGGAAGCACGGCGGCTTTTACGGGTGCAAGCGCGGGGTGAAGGTGCATAACGGTTCGTATGTCGCCGCCCTCGATTTCCTCTTCGTCATATGCCTCGCAGACAATAGAAAGAAACAACCTTTCAACGCCAAGGGACGGCTCGATGACATAGGGAACATACTTGCTGTTATCCTCAGGGTCAAAGTATTCAAGTGATTTTTTGCTGTGTTCGATATGCCGGGTAAGGTCATAGTCAGTTCTGTCTGCAATGCCCCAAAGCTCCCCCCATCCGAACGGGAATGAAAATTCAAAGTCGGTAGTCGCCTTTGAATAAAAGCTCAGTTCGTCCTTGTCATGGTCGCGCAGGCGAAGATGCTCTTCCTTTAACCCGAGGCTGAACAGGAAATCCCTGCAGAAAGCCCTCCAGTATGAAAACCATTCCAGGTCGGTTCCGGGTTTGCAGAAAAACTCAAGCTCCATTTGTTCAAACTCGCGTACGCGGAAAATAAAATTCCCGGGAGTAATTTCATTCCTGAAGGACTTACCGATTTGCGCCACGCCGAAAGGAATTTTTTTCCTTGAGGTTCTTTGAATATTAGCAAAGTTTACAAAAATACCCTGCGCCGTTTCGGGACGCAGATAAAGCTCCGATTTAGTATCGTCGGTAACGCCCTGGAAGGTTTTGAACATAAGGTTAAACTGCCTGATGTCGGTAAAATCCTTTGAACCGCAGTCGGGACAGGGAATACCTTTTTCGTTTATATAATCGGTAAGCTGCTGGTTTATCCAGCCTGCCGGATTAGTTCCGTCAAAATTTTCAATAAGGTTATCTGCCCTGTGACGGGTTTTGCAGGATTTGCAGTCCATTAAAGGGTCGGAAAATCCGCCCAGATGCCCCGAAGCGACCCATGTTTCGGGATTCATAAGTATCGCGCTGTCCAGACCGACATTATAGGGGGATTCCTGAACGAATTTTTTCCACCATGCTTTTTTGATATTGTTTTTAAGCTCGACGCCTAAAGGACCGTAATCCCAGGTGTTTGCAAGGCCGCCGTAAATTTCCGAACCAGGGTAAATAAAACCCCTGCCCTTACATAAGCTTACGATTTTTTCCATTGTTTTATCAGCCATAAAAACTCCGTTTCTCCGTTTTTTAAACGGTATTTATTATATAGTCAGCGTATTCAAATCATTAACAATGCTGGTATATCGCAGTAGACAGAATTATTTAATTAATATAAGCTTTTAACTCTTAATTTATAATTCCACACTCCACACTCCACACTAACAAAACCCATTTTCCCTCAGGTATCCGTCCAGTTCTCTGTAGTTTCCGGCAAGCTCGTCGGGGTCGTTGAAACTGTGTCTGTAAAGCTCAAGTATTATATTTCCGTTAAAATTTATTTTACTGACTTCTTTAAAAAAAGACAGGTTGTCATATTCGCCCAAACCGAATTTCAAGCAGTCCCCGGCAGTTCCGGAATCGGAAAAATGTATGTGCTTTATATGCGAACCCAGAACTTTTATAAAGTCTACGGGGTCGCAGAACATACGGTGCGCCTGTTTGGTGTCCAGCGCGAATTTCGCCTTGCCGCCGATATGTTCAGTCATTTTCCTGAAAAAATCCAGGTTCCCCGTTGTCGGGCGGTATACGTTTTCATGCAGAACCTCCACCCCGTTTTCGGAGGCTTTTTCCTGAATGTATGCAAACCTTTCATAATAAGCTTCATCGGAAATCGAATCGACAAAGCTTTTGTTACCGTGAAAGATAAAATACTTCGCGCCGAACTTATTCATATATTCAAAAAATCTCTTATAATAAAGGAGCATATCATTAATCCGGCGTTCATAAACCGTAAAGAACATCATAGGCTCCATCGCGCAGGTATAAGGATGTACAGCCGCAACATCAATACCGTATTCATTTTTTATGTCAAGCATTAAGGAAAGGTAAGGGTCGTTCAGTTCACGGTCGGTATTTACGAATATTTCAATTGTTTTAATACCCCTTACAGCCAGAGCTTTAAAGGCTTCTTCAAGAAGCATCGGATAAAGACAGGCTGTTGATATTCCGGCTTTCAAATTCCGCCCCCGCCTTTCTGGTTATAGTGTGTTTTTATCATAAATGCATAAGCGGACGGGATACCCCGCCCGCTTGATAAAACAATTACAAATATAAATAGACAAAGGTACGGGATTACATAGAATTAATACTATGCCTTAGCGGTTTTCCTGACAATTTTATTGTTCTTGTCTTTACGGATGGCAAGCCAGAAAGGACAGGTAAAGCATAAGGACGAATATGTGCCCGCAATCATACCTACCATCATCGGGAATGAGAAGGAAATGATTGAATTGACACCGTAAAGGGCGGCAACAACCGTAACAACAAGCATAGCCATAATTGTTGTGATTGAAGTGTTTATAGCGCGGGTCAGAGACTGATTGATACTCAGATTAACAATTTCCTTATGAGATTTTACTTTGCGGAAAAGGGCTTCGTTTTCACGTATACGGTCGTATATAACAATTGTGTTGTTTATCGAATAACCCAGAATCGTGAGAACAACCGCCATAAAATTGGCGTTAATCGACATACCGAAAATTATAAAGGTTCCGTATACGATAATACAGTCATGAATAAGGGCAATTACAGCGCAAGCGCCTGCCAGCCATCCTCCGATGTTTTTAAAGCGTACCGCAATATAAAGGATAAGAACCAAAGCTGATAATGCTACCGCGACAAGGCATTTTAAGAAGAAAACACGTCCCGACGATGGTGAGACATCGGATGATTCAAGTAATTCCAGGTTGTTTGAGGCATATTTTTCAGTAAGAGCGTTGGTAAGTTCAAACTGCTTATCCGACGTGAGACCTGAATTGGAAAGAAGAGATAGCTGAATATTGTTTTTACCGGTGGAAAAATCATTTCCTGTGGTTATACTAACGCCGGTTCCGCCCAGGGCTTCGGTCGATATACTTTCAAATTCGTTAATGTCTATATCTCCGTCGTAAATATAAGTCAGAATAGTACCGCCCTTGAACTGGATATCAAGATTTACGCCGAATATAAACGAAGAAAGAATTGAAACGGCGACAAGGACGCACGATATTGTAATAAACAGTTTAGACCTGCCTATGAAATCGAAATTGAATTTTTTACGCATTTTTTCCACCTCCGTACAGTCTTGGATTTCTTAAAGACTTGAACTTGGAAAGAGATACCGTCATAAGACGCGAACAGAAAACTCCGAAGAACAGATTTAACAGAACTCCCGAAAGCAGTGTAAATCCGAATGAATAAATCGTTCCGGCGGTTGTCGGTCCGAACATAAAAAATGCGAAATTAAGCAGCTTTGCGAATATACTGTCAGTCGTTCCGAAAGCTCCCATAAGAATGATTGCTACAAGAATCATTGTCAGGTTACCGTCGATAATTGCCGTTAAAGCCCGCTTAAACCCTGATTCCACGGAACCGTCAAGGGTTTTTCCGCTTTCTATTTCCTCTTTGATTCTTTCTCCGATAATGACATTAGCGTCAACTCCCATACCTACGGCAAGGATTATACCGGCGATACCGGGGATTGTCAGTATCGAGCTGTTCATAAACCCGAAATAACCGGAAATGAACGCCAGAGTACCGGCAACCTGTCCTATCAGTGCGATTACCGCTACAGTACCGGGCAGACGGTAAACAAATATCATAAATAAAGCAATCAAAGCAAAAGCTATAAGACCTGCCGTTACCATCGCGTCAAGCGCGCCCATTCCGAGACTGGGAGATATTGTTGAAAAACTAGCGGTAACAAGCTTGAAGGGAAGCGCTCCGGAATTTATTTTATCGGCAAGCTCCTTTGCCGACTGAGCGTCAAAGCTGCCTGTTATCGATGCCCTGCCGTCGGTGATTGCCGAGTTTACGTTCGGATAGGATATGCAGGTTTCATCCATCCATATTGAAATAATTCCGTTTGTCTGAGCGAGCCTTGAAGTCGCCTCGGCAAACTTCTGCTTGCCGCTGTCATTGAGCTCGAGGCTTACACCCCAGTCCTGTGTGCCGTTTTCATTTTGAGTATAAGCCGCATATGCCTGATTTATATCGGCTCCGACTAGAATGACATTTTCTTCCGTGATTCCGGTATATAAACCCAGCTCGTCGACTTCATAGCCTTCGCGGAAGGTCAGCATGGCAGTTTCGCCAAGCTCCTTAACGGCGGCTTCGGGGTCGAAGTCGGCTTCGTTTTCTTTCCAAGGGAAGCGTACTATAATCCTGTCGCTGTTATAATCAATATAGCATTCATAATCGGTAATCCCGAGGTTAATCATACGCTGGACTATAACCTCCTTAGCCGAATCAAGCTGGGGGTCTGTAGCGTCAATATCCTCGGGAGAAGTGAACGTAACGTCAACTCCGCCTTTAATATCGATACCGAAACGGATATCATTCACACCTTTAATGTACACCGTTGAAATATCACCGTAATAGGTTGTAAGACCCAATATAACCGAAACGGTAAAAACGGCGATAAGTGCAAAAACAATAAAAAATACAGGCTTTTTAACCTTTCTCACTCTTTGACCATCCTTTCCGGATATTTTATCGTTAAAAAGATAAAATTCCTAAAGCGGGAAAATAATTCCCTCACACTTTATATATTATTGCCCGTGAGTTCTGAAACGATACAAATTATCGTTTCATTATAACATTTTAGCATATATATGTCAATAGATTTTCCTAACAATTTACTGTCATTTCATAAAAGTAAATTCCCAAAGTAAATTCCACAGTGGACGGGGGGGTGGAAATTAGCGCGGGAGGGCGGATGGGGTAGAATTAAGACAGGGAAAAATTATCCATAAATTTCTGACCACTGACCACTGTTCACTGTATTGACACTCTACTCCAAATAAATACAATTATCCAGCAAATACTTATACCCGTCAAGCTGTATTAAAAGCTGAAACCTGTCCAGTTCAAGCTTTTCAGTATTGACATCAGCAGTCATGGCATCGACGGGGGTAATGCGTCCCTCTTCAAGTAAAACGCCGGAAATCTGAGCCTGCGATTCGGCGGCTTTGATTTCCTGTTCTTTTGCTTTAATCTGCGATAACAAAGAATTATGAGTTCCGCAGAGGCTATATGCATAAAGCTCCAGCTACTGTCCGTATTGTTTGGCGGACAGCTTTTTTATTTCAATCTCATTCTCATACAGCTTGGTTTCCGCTTCGATTTTTTCTGACACGCGGGTGAAAAAATCGAAAACCTCCCCCTCCAGCCCCGGATTAGTAAGGAACGGACTTATTTCTTCTTTTAACCCGGCTAATTCATTTGTATATTCCCCATAGATTTTTATTTTTTCTTCTGAATATTCTGCAAGAAAATCCTTTTTCTTGAATTCTAAAAGGACTTTTTTATAATCAACAGGCTTAGCTTCTGTATAGTCATATTCAAAGCTTATTATTCCCGATGTTATATTCTGTTTTAAACCGAAAATAAGCGTATCCGTTTCAGTTTGAAGAACATCCCGTTCCGACCTGACTGAAGCGAGCGCCGCAGAAAGCATGTCAACATCAGTTTGTGTAGAGTATCCGGTATCAAACCGCGCTTTTTCAACCTCAAGCTCCTTTTCTTTCAAAGCCACGCAGTTATTAAGATATGCCAGCTGCCTTTCATTCAGTTTTACATTATTCAGCTTCTGAGTTGTCTGATATTTAAAGGAATTCTCTTCCTGTTTTTTCATGTCAGGGGAGTATTTTTCATAAAGCTTGTTAATCTTGTCCTGCATTTCATACTGAGCCTTCACAATTTTAAGATTATAAATCTCAACGGTTTCGGTCTGGGCAATCTGTCTGTCAATATCCTCAATGCTGTTTTCGGAATCATACCCGCTTAAAATATTTTTCTCAATGCTTTTGTCTATGATTTGATACTCCGGGCTTTTTGACATCAATTCTCTAATAAAATTATCCCTGTTCCTCTTTGCCGTTATTGAATGGACGGAAAGCATTCCGGCTGAAAGGACGATTGCGGGTATTAAAATAATTGCCGTGATTTTTCTTTTATTATACATGGTGTTATACTCTCATTTCGATTTTATGATACCAGAATTTTTTAGATACCAGATTCCAGAGTCTTAGATTCCAGATACCAGTGACCAGATACCAGTGACCAGATACCAGNNGATGCCAGTGACCAGATACCAGAGTTTTAGATACCAGATGCCAGTGACCAGAAACCAGAATATCGTTCAACAGTTTTTGAATAGTGGGTATATAAAATTCAACTTTTATATGAGCTGATATGTAGAATTTAAAATCTGGAATCTGGTTTCTGGAAACTGGAATCTAATCACTTAACTTCCAGACTATTGTCAAAATACTCAAAAACGGGTTCGAGGAGGAATTCAATAATACGGCGTTCGTCAAGCTTTATTTCTGCCGTGCCGGTCATTCCCGAGGATATCGGTACATCCTGCCCGTCTATATTGAAATAATCCTTGTCAACAGCGATTTTCACCTTATATACAAGACCCATACGTTCGTCTTCATTTGCCGACGGGCTTATGTGAATTACCTTGCCAGAAAGCTTGCCGTATTTGTTGAATGAAAAAGCGTCAAGCTTGACCGATACATCCTGACCCGTAAAAATAAAACCTATGTCCTTGTTAAGAGCCTTCGCCTCGACTATCAGCTCCGCATTTTCCGGTACAATCGAAAGCACGGGCTGGGCAGGGGTAACCACGCCCCCGATTGTATTCACAGCCATCGCCTGAATATAACCGTCTACCGGAGCTGTGAGTATTTGCGAGTTCTGGATTTCCTTCTTAATCTGATAGTCGGAATCAAGGTCAAGCAGGGCGGTATTGTTTGAAACCAGCATATTTGATATGCTTTGCTGATATTCAATTTCAAGGCTGTCAATGGATTTCTGAGCCTGTAAAAGCGATTCCTCCTGTTTCTCAACCACATTTTCCTGTGCGGATATATCCTGCCTTAGCAAGTCAATCCGGCTCTGAATATCGTCTATTTCTGATGAATTCTGCGCGGTTTCATACTCTGCGCGTAAATCCTGGAGTTCTACCTGTTCTACTAAATCGTCGGCCTCATTTTGTTTTTCGTCAAGCTGATATTTTGCGATTGCTCCGCTTTCAAACAGCTTTTTATATTCGGATAATTCCTTTTCAGCCGTTTCAAGGCGGAGCAGATAATTATCCAGGGCTTTGTTTTCGGGGGTTTCCCCTCCGTAAAGCTTTGATAAGTCGTTCTTTTTATTAATATTTAGGGTTAAATCTGTTTTAAGCTTGTCAAGGCTGTTGTTTTCAATTTCTACCTGTTTTGAGTATTGTGCGATTTGGGATTCATACTGCGCTTTTTTAGCGTTATAGTCCTTCTGCATCCCCGATACCATTTCTGCGGTCTGAATATCGGATGTTCCTGTAATACCGTTCTTTTCCGCATAGTCTGATATGTCCGATCCGGAGGAAATAAGTGTTAAGAGCTCATTCTGAAACGTCAGGGAGTTTCTTTTTTCCGTAATATTTTCGATTCCTATCATATCGGTGGTGGTGTCAAGCTTAATCAGTTCCTGTCCTGCGGTTACGAAATCGCCCTCCGCAACAAAAATATCGGTAATAATTCCTTCATAAACGGGCTGGACTACTTTAAGGCCGTCTTTAGGGGTAATTTCAGCGGCGGCGACTGCGATTTCATCCATTTTTCCTATAACTGACCATACCGCGAAAACCGCCAGGAGCAGCACGGTAATCCAAATAGTGAAACGCCCCAGGGGCGAGGCGGGTTTCTCGATTATTTCAAGGGCTTCCGACAGAAAGTCCGTTTCAAGGCGCTTGTCACGGAGTTTTTTAAAATTACTGAACATATATTCCCTTTCTGGTGGTCAGATTTTTTAGAGATCAGTAGCCGGATTCTTTTAGAAACCAGACTCCAGAAACCAGATTCCAGATTTAATTATACAGCATATTAGCTTATTATTAAAGATTGAATTATATGTCAACGATAAAGCTCCCATTGTTTAAAATATGATGTACGCATATTCTGGTATCTGGTCACTGGCATCTGGAATCTAAAATTCTGGCATCTGGTATCTATAATATTACTTGGTTGATTTATTAGAAACCAAAGTATTTATCATTCTGCCAATCTCATTAGACAACTGCATAGGTACCTTTATATCAGATTCAGTTAAATAACCAACTCGGCATCCGATTTGAAGATGTGTTTCAAGCTCAGACCGTGAACCTAATGCAATCAGTAAAAAGCGTATAAACTCTTTATCAGAATTTCGTTCCTGCCCTTCTGCAATGTTAGACGGAATCGAAACAGCAGCCCTTCGCATTTGGTCGGATAATGCATAAGTTTCTGATTTAGGCAGCTTTTTCACAAGTTCGTATATTATATCTCCCCTTATTGAAGGAAGCCTTGTCTTTGAGCT
>DBCY01000142.1:0-19378 GCA_002293295.1 Ruminococcus sp. UBA946
GATTTTTATTCAAGAACCCCCGGTGTAAAGTTGTTTTCCGACATAACCGAAGTAAGTTGCGCCGACGGAAAGCTATACTGCTGCGAAGTTATGGACGCTTTTGACGGAGCTATTATCGGCTTGTCAATCGAGAATAACATGAGGGCTGAAATGTGTACAGAAGCGCTGATACGGGCAAAAAACCGTTTTAACACACTGTCCGGCTGTATAATTCACACCGACCGCGGCAGTCAGTTTACGTCAAATTTATACGAGGAAATTTCGGCAAAACTCGGCTTCGTACAGTCTATGGGAGCTGTCGGAACATGCGCGGACAACGCAAGAATCGAAAGCTTTCATTCAACTTTGAAACGCGAACTTATCTACAGAATCCCCTATTCCACAATGACTCGGGAGCAAGTCAAAGCTCTTATCTGGGAATGGGTCGAAACAGAATATAACTTCAATCGGCGCAACACAGCGAATGAGCATAAGCTCCCCCCGCTGCTCAAGCGCGAAATCTACAATCGGCTCTTGAGAGCTGCGTAACCGACCGCAAACCGGCATTTATTCCACAGTCATATTGACAACGAGCCTCCGCGACGCGATATTCTGTAGCCACGGGCAGACCACCCATCTCAGGGTGTCCGTTTGAATGTCGGGTGGGCGGCTACCCGCGGCACAAGCGTATCACACCGCAAACTCATTGTAAATACGCTTTTGCGGCATAAAAGCCGCTTTGCTAAATATTACACCGATTTTGGTTGTGCGATTTTCTTGACAATTACCAACCTTGCACTCGAATAATAGAAAAATGCTTTTACGTCGCATAGCGACGGCATTTTTCAATTATTCAGCAGACATTAATTATCGAACACGCCCTAGTATCATTTGACACCGGGCACTAGTTTTAACGAAAGGGATTTTCGGGAAATGAAAAAAAATCCAAAAAAGGAAAAAGATGATTTTTTTGATTATGATAATTATATAGATAATCAGAAAAGCCATGTTATACAAAATGATAAGGGTATAAATAAATCCTCAGTTAAAAGTACGGGCAAAAACCGGCAAAAACCCGCAAAGCTTGTAAAAGCAACCGCAGAGGACGTTGAAAAGGCGCGTCATTCCTCTGAAAGGATAAAAACGGAGGGACATGAATCCATAGAAAACATAAAAAGAATGTTTGACGCCGCTCTGGACGAAGATATAAAGGAGCTTACGGAATTTTCTCAGGAGGAAATTACACCGGCTTTCCCGGTTAGCAGCCCGAAGGGGATGAAACGGAAATTCTATTTAATCTTCGGCGTTATCGTAACAATGCTTTCAATTATAGGATTAATAGCGGCGGTTGATTTTACATCTGACAGAATCAGGGCTTTTGCCGATAATACAAAGCAGAAAAATGAATTCGCCAGCTTTATTTACCCTATAGTAATATGCGACCCTCCGCCCTTCAACCAGACAATCAAGCTCAGAAACGACACTATTATCACAGCCGCCGTCTGGGATATTATACTTTATGACGATAAAACCAAATATACCGCCGAATTTGATTATATTGTAGTCCCAGAAGTTGATATTGAGTTTCATGCGGAAAAGCTGTTCGGAAAGGGTCTTGCGATTTCACACGGTTCTATACTGGGAGCGGATTTACAATTTTACTACGACGAGGAAATAAAGTCATACCGTATACCGTCAAATCCCAAATATTTTGCATATTCCCCTGTAATTGAAGATATAACCCGCGTAGGGGAGAGATATACTTTAACCGTCGGATATATTTCGCCTACCCCCGCCTGGCTGACTTTCAACACGGATGAGGTTCCTGAACCTGTTAAATATGTTGAATATGTGGTTTCAAAGCGCAATAACGAATATTCGCTGGTCGCAATACAGGATTCCCCTCTTATAGGCGCCGGTAACAGCCAGTTATGATAAAAAGCAGTATAAAGATTTTACCTGTTTCGCTGTAATGAAAAGTTAATGTGTTATAGTTAGAACATATTTTTATATTCAATGCCGAAAGGAAATATAAAATGCCTGAAAAATCATTCAGAATACCCGAATATGAATATTTCAGAATGGGCGGGAAGTACAGCGGCTGTAAGAGGGGTACAGACCGTGATGATTTTAATTACCGCATTAACCCCGAAGGAAATATAAACATAGAGATATGGTATGATATAAAGTGTTTTGAAAAATCTGAGGTTAAAGCTTCATGCGCATTTGAGCTGACCAGAGAGGGGTATAAATCAGCATGTGAATGGATAGAGGAACAGTTTACGGAATGGCTTAAAGGACATTCTCTGCTGGACCCTTCGTCAGGTTATTTTTGTAATACTGTAAATGATTAAGACAATAAAACAGCTTTATGAGTATTATTGGCGCTATAATAATGTAAAAAACCGCTTAAAATCAAATGATTTAAGCGGTTTCAGTCTGTAAAAAAGGAATGAGTAGTAAGGGTTAAGGAGTACGGGATGAACTCCTCTCCCGAAAACTAGTTTCTAACTACTATTTTCTAACAACTATCTGTAATGTTTATGGTGATATATGGGACATTGAGCATGATACACGGCAATCATATCAGAACTTCAAACTCCTCATGGCAAATGGGTCTGTAATAATGATACCCCTGAGCATAATCACAATTCTCCGACTTAATAAACTTTACCTGCTCGGCTGTTTCAATGCCTTCAGAAACAATCTTGAGGTTTAGCTTCTGTGATAAATGGATAATCGACGAAATAATCGCCTTGTTTTTCTCGTCCAGGTCACTGTTAAGGAAAAAGCTGCTGTCTATTTTTATAATATCAATCGGCAGAGACTTCATAAGGCTGAGAGTCGAATAACCGGTGCCGAAATCATCCATTGAAATAATGAAGCCTTTTCCCCTCAGCTTAGAAATCATTTCAATAAGGCGGTCGGTGTTGTCAAAGAAAACACTCTCGGTTATTTCAATTTCAACAAGCTCTCTTGGTATATTGTACTTTTCCGTAAGACCGACAAGATAATCGGGGAATTCCTCGTCAAAAAGATGCAGCCTGGAAACGTTCACAGATATAAGCGGGACGTTTTTACCCTCGTCAAGCCATTTCCGCATCAGCTTAAGCGTCTCGTTATAAACATACTTATCAAGCTCAACTATAAAGCCGTTTTTCTCAAAAAGCGGTATGAATTTATAATTGGGAATAAACTGCCCGTCGGGGACAATCCATCTGACGAGAGCCTCCGCTCCGCATATTTCCTCGTTGGACATATTGACCTTAGGCTGGAAATAAACCTTAAACTGCTTTTGTTTCAGGGCTGAATCCATGATTTGCTCCAAAGCCCGTTCTTCCATCAGCTGACTTTCCGTATCGGAGTCATACTCAATAAAATTATGAGTTTCGTTCGTGAAGTATTCTCCGGCTTTATGCCTGGCGATATTTGTTTTATCAATAATAGTCGTAATGGAATAATCATCGCTTGTGATGCTGTAAATGCCTCCGACGCAGCGGATATTCATTTTGGGGTATTTTTCGCGCATCATTATTTCAAGCGAAAGGCAGGCAACTCCCATACGGTCAAAAATATTAACGTTTTCGTTAGTGTTTTTATTGTTAAGGAGCAGAATGAAGTCATCGCCCTTAATACGGCATATAAGCTCATCCTCCTTGAGAATATTATTAAGGCATTCCGCGGCTGTTTTGAGTACAATGTCGCCCACGGTATAACCGAATTCTTCATTAATCCGTGAAAAATGACGGATACCGACAATTGAAACCGAATATGCCGTATCGTTTTCAATAATCTTTTTAAGGGCAACCGCCTTGAATTTTTCAAAGGACAGCGCACCGGTTAAATGGTCTTTCGCTTTTACGCGTTCAAGGAAAGCCGTAACATCAATCCAGCATATCAGGTTTTCGGAAGGCTTGTCGCCTCTTTCAACAACCGAGGCGGTTGCGGAAAACCATCCGTCATATTTTTCGCTGTAGGTTTCCAGCGTATACTTCTTTATTCCGTTGTTAAGACCCAGCACCGGACACATGGAACAAGGGGAATTAAGACCCATTACAGTCTGGTAGCATTTTTCTCCGACTTTTATATCCGGGAAAAGGACTCTTGCATACCTGCTTATATATTTTATGATATGGGTTTTTGGGTTTATTACATAATATGTAAGCATCTGAGAATCCATGGCATTACCGGTATAAAGGATTTCATCCTCAAGCTCGGATTTGCTTCTGAGCCTTAGCATATAGGAAGAAATAATTTTTATGATGCTTGAGATTGTGGTCTTTTCATTTTCTGTCCATTCCCGGATATTTTTCCTGTCCTCGAAATTTATAACGGCGACAAGCTGTGAGCCGTCTAAAATTGGGAACTGAAGAACAGATGAGATATTCAGGGATAAAAAATCCTTATCCCTGTGGATTATATTTGCTTCATTCTCATTTTCTGAGCAGTGGTATTCATAAAATGCATTTCCGTTATAAAACCTGGATTCCACTTCATTCCAGTTTTTAATATAAAAATCAACCAGTTTTTCATCAGATGAATAGTCGTTGTTATTGCTCCAGGATTTAAGCATCGATACTTTATGGGTATGAAGGTTCTTTTCTATAAAACATATTTTATCAATATCATAATATTTGCCGATTTCTGAGAATACCAAATATACCGCATTGATAAAATTGGGATTCATGCTGATAACGTCAAAAGCAAAATCAAACAGATTCTTTTCAATATCCACCAGGTGCTTGACGCCGATTTCCATAGGAACATCCGTATTTTTTTTAAAGCTTAAGTCGGTAATTTCAGAATCATAGGTTACAAACCGGCTGTAGATTATATATGAGCTTCCGGCAGTGCGTTTCGCCTGATACAATGCAATGTCGGCGCATCGGTACAAAGCTTCGTAAGTAATTCCGTGCTTAGGGAACATCGAAACGCCGATGCTTACCGAAATCGTGGAGTTGTCTTTTAAAGAAATGCCGCATACTCTGTTTAATAGCCTTCTGATGATTTTAGGAGGGTCGGTGTCGGGGTTTGTTATATCGGGACAGAAAATTACATATTCATCCCCGCCAAGACGTCCGATAATATCAGTGCTGGAAAATGTTCCCTGTATTCGGGTGGCGCAGGCTTCAAGCACATAATCGCCGTACAGATGCCCCCATCTGTTATTTACATCCTTAAAATTATTGATATTAAGGATAATCAGCATATGGCATGCCTTCTTGGAAACAGTCGTTTCAAGGGCTTTTTCAATCAATACTTTTACACCGTTGCGATTGAAAAGATGCGTAAGAGGGTCAATATTAACTTTTCTTTGCCGGTCGGCATTTTCGTTTTTTTCCATGGTTACATCAAGCGTTTTGCCGACAACCCTGTAAGGCTTGCCTTCATCATCGTAAATTGTAGTCCCTATATAACGGAACCATGCAAAGCTTTCCGTATCGCCGATAGCTCTCAGGTCATATTCAAAAAAAGCCTCGCCGTTATCCATACTGTCGCAGTAAGCCTCAAATATACCTATATCATCGGGGTAAATCAAACCCCAGCCAAGTATCGTTTCACGGAAATTTTCAACGGTAAGGTTGTTCTGGCTCCATTTGCCGTTCAGCTTTTTATCCTGATAAACTGTTTTGGTAGCAATATCGTATTCCCATAAACCGGCATTGGAATCATTTGCGATAATTTTGTATTTTTCTGTTTCCGCCTTCAGTTTAAGTGAAAGCTCATAATTATTCTGTTTTAAGAAATCAAGCTCCGGATTGCCTGTATTGGCATTTATTATTGTACCTGGCTGTTCCATTGTATCAACTCCGTTCGTCATATAGCATTTAAATGATATATGGATTTTAGTTATGTAAAATCTTAAACGTTTTTAATTCAAGCCGCCAATGTTTATATTAATATGTAAAAAGTAATTTAATTATCATTAGTATTATATCATAAAGTAATGTAATAATTATTTAAGTATTAATGTCTGATTTGTTAATTTGCACAAATAATATACAAAAAACATATAAAATCTAAGCATATTATTTAAATATTACCAATAATTATACCTATATATTCCGGTATTATGTTTACCTGTTCAAATAAAACCACCGATAAGTATAGATTGTTACAAATCAGCGGTTAAATTCATTCATCATATCTTTGCTTTCCTTAAAAGCATTTCCTCGTCTATTATCAGTATTTCTTTTTTAATTTTTTCATTGTGACCGACGCCTGTGAAATATCTTGAATCCACAATTTTGTTCATTGAGCGGTCATCGCAGATAATATCAACCTTATCAATTGCCAGAACTTCGTCAACCAGCAAACCAAGGGATTCATGACCGTCGGAAAGAGTAACGACAGTCTCCCTGTAAAAATTCCTGAACACCGTCTTGGCGTCGTCGATACAGGCAAGGATAAACGGTATGTAGTTCATTTCGGATATGTTCATCAGCTCGTTTATTTTTTCGGTATTGTTTCCGTCGGCATTGTTTTTCGCAAGGTCCATTATAGTTATGCCGCTTTTATGAAGAAGCTTGTGAGGTTCTTCAGCTTTCCTGAGCATATTTAACGCGCCGTCATTTTTGGTATGCTCAACAAAATCGTAGTACCACATACCGAACGCGCACTTGGTATGGTCAGTCGTAAGAGTGAATACCGCATTTTCGGCTGCGCATCTTTTGAGTTCCTTTACCCAGTTGATATGCGCCTGCTTAACCGTTTCCATTTTAACGTCGAATTCGGAGCATTCCTCTTCGATGGTTTTAAAACGGAAAAGCTTCCTGACCTCCAAAAGAGGAAAAACTTCCCCCCTTATATCAACAAGCCCTTTGTAAATGTCTGAAGCTTCCGGCAGGGGGGTAACTTCGGGAGGCATTAAAATCCCGCTTACATATTTACTGTTTACAGCATATGCGTTATTGCTTAGAGTAAAAATAAGCCAAGGCAAGCTCTGAGCCTCGGTATTTTCATACTCCTGTTCATTATTTATAAACCCTGCCATTTTTGTTGCCTCCTCGGATTAGTTATTATTGTTCATAGGAATATACAATTAATAGAATAAAAATTCACAGTAGTTATACAAACATTATAGCCCATAAATTTACATAAGTCAATAGTTTTTATAGCTAAGATTATGCTATAAATTTTGGCACAATGGATTATTTGTAAAAGCGCACTCTTTATCAGAGTGCAGAAAAACCGCTCCTCCGATTGACATTGCTTTATTGCCTGAAAATTTATAAGTTGTAAAAACACAGTTGATTTTATACGGGAATTGTTTTATAATATTATATATAATAACCGAAACCGATATAGTGAGGATTTTTTTATATGCCCGTACTTACTAAGGAATTTTTCAGCAGGGACGTTCTTTCGGTCGCGCCGGAGCTTGTCGGGAAAAATATCGTCAGGATTTTGGACGGCGGCGAAAAAATAAAGCTCAGAATTACCGAAACCGAATGCTACCGGGGAGAAGAGGATACTGCCTGCCACGCTTCAAAGGGAAGAACCCCGAGGACGGAGATTTTATACGGCGAACCGGGGGTAATCTATGTTTATCTCTGCTACGGCATACACTTTCTGATGAATATCGTCACAGGGGAAAAGGGTTTTCCGCAGGGCGTCCTGCTCAGGGCTTGCGAGGGATTTGAAGGTCCGGCAAGGCTCACTAAGAAGCTTGCCGTGGATAAGAGCTTTAACGGGATGAATATTTATAATCATCCGGAGCTTTGGATTGAGGACGACGGGTTTACTCCTAATATCATTACTATGCCCCGCATCGGTATTTCATATGCCACGCCGGAGTTCAGGGATATAAAATGGCGGTTTGTAATGAAATAACGACAGGAAACCGAATTGCTTCAGGCGATAAGTTTTGTTCTTAGAACATGTCTTCACAAGCAAAAGTGATGGATAAGCAAGCTGATTTTTTGCTATGCAAGGCAAATTTTCGCAGGCATACTTGCCGTACGGCAAGAAAATTTAACGATGCAGGGCGAAAAATTAGCCGCTTAGACAGTGATTTTGCTTGTGAAGACATGTTCTTAATGACAAAACATACGGAAAGGAAGAAAAATGCTTAAGCTTATTACAGGCGGGGCGGGATGCGGAAAATCAACTTATCTTATGGACAGGATTGAAGAAAGTATCAAAGCGAACAGCGATGTTCTGGTTATTATACCCGACCAGTTTTCCTTTGAGTATGACAGGCTTCTTTATAAACGTCTGGGGATAAAAAATTTCAATAAGATAACCGTGCTTTCATTTTCACGGCTTGCCAGGGAGATTTTTTTAAGCCACGGAGGCATTAAGGGCAGTTATGCCGATGAAACCGTTAAAATTGTGCTTATGCGCCGGACATTATCCGAGGTTATTAGGAATGAGGGTTTACTGTTCTACAGTAAGCAGGCGAAATCATTACGGTTTATAAAAAGCAGTCTGGAAGCCGTTAAGGAACTTATGCTCTCGGCTCTTTCCCCGGAGCAGCTTGCCGACGGCGCAAATAATGCTCCGGTTAGCATAAAGGAAAAGCTGTCCGATATATCGGTTATTTATTCGGAATATATGCGTATTTTAAACGAATGCGGCTATAAGGACGGTCAGAACGATATTTCAGAAGCGGCGAAAAAAGCTTCTTATCATAAATACTTCCGGGGTAAGGATATATATATTGACGAGTTTAAAAGCTTTACCGCAGACGAACGGGCAATCATTGACGTTATGATTTCAGACGGCAAATCGGTAACTGTCAGTCTTGCGGCAGGGGAAACCGAACCGCCGGCTTTTTCTGTATTTGATACGGTGAACAGAACTGCCGGTCATCTTATTAATTCGGCTGAAAAGCATAATATAAAAACCGGGCGAACGGTATTGAAAGACGGAGTACGTTTCAAATCAGGAGAACTTGCATTTGCAAGCGGGAATATTCTCAGGAATTTTCAGGGTAAATATGACGGTTACTGCGGTAATATAAAAATTTATGAAGCTTCGGATATTTATAACGAGGCGGATTTTATATGCTCGGAAATAAGAAGGCTGATTTCCGAGCAGGATTATAAGTTCAGTCAGATTGCCGTTGCCGTCCGTTCCAAGGAAATTTATTCGTCTGTTATGGAGGGGGCGTTTTTAAGATACGGCATTCCTTTTTATACTGATGAAAGCATCAGCATAAAACATAAATCCCTGGTTGTTTTTATTGTGTCGGCATTGAAAATAGCGTCGGCTGAAAAAAAGCCGTCCGATACGGAAACATGGCTTCGTTACATAAAAACCGGCTTTTCAGGTCTTGATACTGAAGAAATCAATATTATCGAGGATTACTGCTATAAATGGAACGTTGCGCCGGAAATGTGGGGAGAGCCTTTTATAGACGAAGCAGCCGAAGAAATACGGGTGCGTATTACTGCGCCGTTATTAAAGCTTTCAAACGGCTGCAAAGATAAAACGGGCAGTGAAATCTGCGGCGCTGTCTTTGAATTCTTCGATGAAATCAAGCTTAACAGCATAATAGAAAGCACAATTTCCGGAATTGATGATAATACCGCAAAAACAGAGCTTACCCGGGAATACAGGCAGTTGTGGGAGCTTTTATGCGGACTTTTTGAAACGCTTAACACTGTTCTCTTAAACGTAAAAATTCCATTGTCAGAGTTTTCGGACTTATTTGAATTATCGGCGGCGGAGTTAAAATTATCGTCGGCTCCCCAAACGCTTGACACGGTATTGTTCGTATCGGCACACACCGCAAGGCTGGCTTCTCCGAGAGCTGTATTTGTCATGGGCGCCAATGACGGAGAGCTTCCCTTTTCCGTAAAAACAACGGGGCTTTTCAACGAACGCGACAGGGAAGCCCTGGAGCTTCTCGGCATTTCGCTTTCAGGCGGTTTTGCCGATAAAATAAGCGAGGAGAGGTTTGTCGCTTATAATATTTTATCCTCAGCTTCCGAAAAGCTGTATGTATCATATCCTATTTCAGATACTTCAGGTAAAATTTTATACCCGTCCGCAGTTATCAGACAGCTAATAAATATTTTTTCACCCGGAATTAAATCCTCATACCGTGATTCACAGCTGCTTTCATTTTGCCATACTGCTGATTCCGCTTACTATCAGTTCGTTCAGAACTACAGCTCTGAAAACACCCAAGCCGCGAGCCTGCGCAGGGTTCTTATGAACGAACCTGATTATTACGGTAAAATAAAATATCTTGACGACCTTAAATTCAATATGCGGCATTCCCTTGACAGCGTGACAAGCGGAAAACTTTTCGGTGACAGAATGTATATTTCACCGTCTTCATTTGAGACATACAGGAAATGCCCGTTTTCGTACTTCTGTAAAAAGGGTCTTGGCATTGAATCCCAAAGGCGTATTGACATCAGCGCTTCGGCTCAGGGCAATGTTATTCATTACTGCCTTTACAGGCTTTTTGACGGAATAAGAAAAGAAAGCCGGCAAATCGGGGATTACAATGAATATGAATTAAAATCTCTCATTGATATTTATATGGCTCAGTTTTATAACAGCGATGAAATAAAGGGAGACTACGGCAAAACCAAACGGTTCAGGGAAACTTACGGCAAGCTTTCCGATACAATTTACAGCGTCGCCGTTCATTTAAGGGACGAGCTTATACAGAGCCGGTTTACGCCGTCCGAGTTTGAATACACAATAAAAAGCGGGGGCGATGAAGCTCCTCTGAAGCTTACGGCTTGTGACGGCACGGAAATTTACTTTACCGGGACAGTCGACCGCGTGGATGTTTATCACAGCGAAGAAAACGAAACCTACATCCGTGTCGTCGATTATAAATCCGGAACGCAGGCGTTTAATATCACAAATCTCATATACGGGCTTAATATGCAGATGTTCCTATATCTTTTCGCGCTGACTGAAAAAAGCGGTATGAAACCGTACGGCAAATACAAATCCGCATTACCCGCCGGTGTTTTACATATGCCGGTTAAGGGGATAGCTCCTAAACTCGGGCGTGAAGAAAGCGATATTATTAACCATATTAATAAAGAATACAGAATGAACGGCGTCCTGCTGGCGGAAAACGGAGTAATCAACGCGATGGAAGATAATGTTTCGGGGATTTATATCCCTGTCAGGCAAAAAAAAGACGGGAACTATGATTCGAATTCCGGGGAGCATCTCCTGTTGTCAAATCAGTTCGAAGCCTTAAGAAAGTATTCGTCGCAGCTTATTATTGAAATGGCTGACAGTATTAAGTCGGGGAAAATTGAGGCGTCCCCCCTTGAAGGGAAAAACGGCAGTCCCTGCGATTACTGCGATTATGTAAATATCTGCGGCCGCGAAGATATGAAAGACAACGCAAGGAAATTATACGATAATAAAACGGCTTCCGAAAAGCTGGCTGAAATTCTGGGTGAAAAAGAAAAGGAAGTAACCGCGGGAGCTGTTTAAACGCCGCTTTTCAAAGCGGCGCAGGGACGGTTTTACCGTCCCCCGTGTTAAAAACAGCAGAGCTGTTTTTAACATTTAAACAGCTGGTTTCGGGGCTTGATAATATACCCGGGAAAGGATTGTTCAAAATGAGCGGCAAATGGACTCCGCAGCAGTTAAACGCGATAAATTCGGAAAACTGTGCGGCGCTGGTTTCAGCGGCGGCAGGAAGCGGAAAAACATCGGTTCTTGTCGAACGCGTAATCCGCCTTCTTTCAAGCGCTGAAAATAAAATTCCGGCTGACAGGATGGTTATTGTAACATTCACAAACGACGCCGCCGCGCAGATGAAGCAGAGGCTTTCCGCCGCGCTGTCGGAGGAGGTTAATAAAAACCCGGGAAACGCCTGGCTGTGCCGGCAGCAGGCTATGATAAATACTGCGAAAATATCCACAATACATTCATTCTGTTTTGATTTAATCCGTGAAAACGTACAGTCGCTTGATGTTTCAACCGGGTTCCGCATACTTGATGAAACGGAAAATTCGGCTGTTATAAAAGATGCCGTAAACAACGTATTTGAAAAACTTTATACCGATAATGCCGTCCTTATGAACAAACTTGCGGATTTTTTCTGCAGGGAGAAACGGGATGATATGCGGCTGGAAAGCAATATTCTGGCACTGTATGATTTCCTTATGTCAATACCATTTTATGAGGACTGGCTCATTGAATTCCGTAATAAGAACACGGCTGAATTCAGCGGTGAGAACAATCCGCTTGCTGAACTGTATTTGAAGGAGCTTTTAAGGGTATATAAAAAATGCGGGAAGTATTCAAAAGAAGCTGTTTTGCTGTGCGGTGAAATTTATACCGAAACCGGCGGTAAACGCAATGAAAAAGCAATGGCAGTACTGAGGGACGAATATGATTTTTTCTCATCACGGGTAAAAGAACTCGAGAATCCGCTTAATTCATGGGACATGAGGGTCGGAACCAAAACTTTTAAATTCGGCAGGCTTGTTTTTTCTGGCAAGCCCGATGAAAAGGAAACTGAAATAAGCAGCCTTATAAAAACACTCAGGAATAATTACAAGGAGCTTTACGGCAATACGGTAAAGTCGGTTTTCTCACTCGATTATATCAAAGAGGATAATGCCGCAACAGCTGAAATCCTTGACGGTTTTATAGTTATAATAAAGCTGCTGGATATTGAAATCAGCAGGCTAAAATCCGAAAAAAACGCGCTCGGTTTTTCCGACGCGGAACAACTGGCAATCCGTCTGCTGTGCCGTAAGAATGATGACGGCACAATTGAAAGAACCCCCCTGTCCGAAGAACTTTCGGAGTACTATAAAATTATTATGATAGATGAATTCCAGGATGCGAACAATACTCAGGATATGATTTTCAAGCTTTTATCACATAACGGTTCTCCATATAAAGCCGGTGATAATCTTTTTGTCGTCGGTGACGCAAAGCAGTCAATCTATCATTTCCGGCTGGCAAATCCGAAGCTGTTAATTAACGCCCTGCATAATGCCGGTATGTATCCCGGCGAAAAGGGCAAAGAATCGGTAAAGATACTGCTTAACAAAAATTTCAGGAGCAGCCCGGATGTTTTGGATTTTACAAATTATGTGTTTGAAAGCTTAATGAGCGAAAACACAGGCGGAATTAATTACGGTGAAGACGAAAGGCTTGTTCAGGGGGCTGTATTTCCTGACGTTGATTCGTCGGGTAACAGAATTGACCGGACGACCGAAATATTATTTGTTAATCCTGCCGCAGCAGGGCAGACCGATGATGAAACCGTTCAAGACAACACTGACGGAAATGAAGAAACCGCAGAAAATAATGATATAATTACAGAATCCGAAACCCAAGAGAAGGAAGCCGAGGCTGAAGCGGTTGCAAAAAAAATATCCGATATGGCAGGCAAGACTGAAATCTGTGAAAACGGCATGCTCAGGAAATCAAAATACGGCGATTTCTGCATTCTGCTGAGGAGCAATGCCGCACAGCAGCTGTATTCCAAAGCATTAATGAGGTACGGTATCAAATCCGTAAAGAACAAACCTCCGGGGTATCTTAAATCAAGGGAAATAGCCGTTCTGCTGAGCCTGCTGTCGGTTATCGACAATCCTTTGCAGGATATTCACCTTTGCGCAGTATTAATGTCACCGATGTTTTTGCTTGACGCCAATGATACGGCAAAAATCCGGCTGTTGACAAAAGCCCCGAAATCACCGCTGTTCCCCCGTATACGTGATATAGTGCGGTCAAAGGAAATCCTGTCCGAAGCGGATGGTATTCTTTATAAAAAGCTTTCGTCATTTATGGATATTTACGATATGCTGAGGGTTAAAGCGGCTTCCCTGAGCCTTGACAGGCTGATAGGTTCAATTTATGACAGCACCGGCTTTCTTTCGGTTGTTCAGGTTTATAAGGACGGCGAACAGAAAAAAGCAAACCTTCGTCTGCTCCTCGAATATGCCAAATCATACGAGCAGAATTCGTCAGGCGGTTTATCGGGTTTCTTAAGATATATTAACGCTATGTCGGAACGCGGCCTGGATTTTTCAATAGCGGCAGCGACGCCGGCTTCGGATGATTCGGTGTTAATCAAAACTATCCACGGTTCAAAAGGGCTTGAATTTCCGTATGTTTTTTTATGCGGCACATCGAAGGAATTCAACCTGAAAAACACAGATAAAGACGGTTTTGCCTTATCGTCATATTTTAACCTTGAATACGGTATAGGGTTCAGAATCCAGGATTACAAAAATAAAAAGCTTTATGATTCGTTTCAGCAAAGCATGATTAAGCGCATAAATGAAAGCGAGGCGGTAAGCGAGGAGATGCGCCTTCTTTATGTTGCGCTGACAAGGGCAAAGGAGAAGCTTTTTATCAGTATTGTAAACAGCGGTAAAACTAAAAAACGCATTAAAGCCGTATCCGATGAAATTTTATCCGAGGGGGGAGTAACCGAAAACGTCGCGTTATGCGCAAAATCAATGCTTGACTGGCTTCTGGCAGTCCTGATTATCCATCCTGAATTTAACAAAGCGGCAGGCCTGGCTGACATACCCTGCAATGACAATCCTGTACCGTTAAAGGTAACGGTAACTGAAATAGGTGCGCAAACCGCTCAGAATAATACAAGCATAAGAGCCGAAGCTGACGGCGGACAGGTTGAAATGCTTAAAAAACGGTTTGATTTCAAATACGACAATACCTTAACCCAAAAAACCGCCAAGCTTACCATCACGGAAATTGTAAAAAACGAAACCGAGGACGGCATTAATTTCAGGCGTCCGGCTTTTGTTACGGACACAAAGGATTTATCCGCCGCTGAAATCGGCACCGCAATGCATACCTTCATGCAGTATGCAGACTTTACCAGAGCCGCAGCCGGTATAAAAGCCGAAGGCTTAAGGCTTTGTGATTACGGTATATTAACCCAAGCCGAATATTCCTCACTGCGTTTCGGAAAACTGGAAAAGTTCTTTGAATCGGATTTGTATATGAGAATTTTAAAATCGAAGGAAGTTTACAGGGAGCAAAAATTTCTTGTCGGAATATCTGAATTAGACCTTGACGATGAGCTTGGAAAGGAGTATAATAATACCAGCGGTATGCTTCAGGGGATTGCCGACTGCTTTTTTAAGGAAGATGACGGATTTGTCCTCATCGACTATAAAACGGACAGGGTTTATAATTCGCAGTTCCTGGTATCAAGGTATGAAAGACAGCTGAAGCTTTACAGCAAAGCGATAGGGAAGATTTACGGGGCTCCCGTAAAAGAGGCTTACATATATTCGTTCAGTCTTGATAAGGCGCTGCAAATAGTAGTCAGAAAATAGTAACTAGTACCAATAATTAAAAATTAACAATTAANNTACCGCCTGCGGCGGTATGATTATAATTATTATATAGTAAAATAAAAAATGAAAGTTTTGATAATTCAATAAGCAGTATCTATTAAATAATCAAATCAGATGTAAAAATCTAAGGAGGATTTTAATATGGCAGATAACAGACCGGGGCCGAACAACCGCCAAATCCGCAGGGGCGGCATTAACGCAACCTTTATCGGGTGCGTCGTATTGGGAATATGCATATTAATCGCGGGTCTCAATATCGGCGGCAACATAAAAAAGTTCAATAAAAGCATGAGTGAAATCCAGTTTGCGTCCACTAATTCATTAAGCGCGCCTTCCGAGCTTTCGTTCTCCGAAAAGAAATACCTCACTCAGGACGAGGCTGCCGAATACCTCAATATTTCCGGGGATAAGCTTTTAAGCCTTATTTCGGGCGGGGATATTTCCGAATACATCAAGACCGAAACGGGATATTCAATTTCAGTAAGTGTCCTTGACGAATGGTTCGACAACGAGGCATACCAGACAAAGCTTAATTCCGCGGGAACAACGGCGGATACGGATGAATAATTTAAAAGGACGCCGATACTGAAAGGGCGTCCTTTTTATATAACACTATTCATGATACTCCATCTGCTTGAACATTCTATCCGTCAGCTCAATTTGGTCTGTCAGGCAGATTTGCATGGGTACCCCGCGGTTTTCCGGCGTAATAAGGTTAAATCCTGAATTTTCATACGTTTCTTCCTGCCCGCTTTGGACATAAATTTCAACCTGAATGCCAAATCCGGGCTTTAGCTTGCCGCGCAGAAAATTAAATATCCGGTCTGTGAATTCCTTTTCGATTCCTCTGTTTTGGTATTCCGGATTTAACAGAATATTCATAAAAGCAAAGGTTCCGCCGTTCCATACAAGACCTGCCATAGCGATTGCCGTTCCGTTTTCCCGGGCGGATATTATCAGGCTGTTACCGTCAATATCTGCCTGCGCCTGCTCGGGATGAAAACACCGGCGCCCCATTGATTTCCGGATTGCGTTGTATTCATCGGCTGTTATTGTATCCCCGTAAATAATATTCATAAAACCACTTAAAAATTTAATGACTAAACGGTTTAATATTCTGTGAACCGTTTAGAACACGGTGTATTTCAACAATACAGGTATTTTCCTTAACAACATAAAACATCAGGTAATCACCGATAACCAACCGCCGGTATTTTGGATTTGGAGCATATACTGTTCCTATATATGGCATATCCTGAAGATTCGAAATTTTTTTATCAAGCTCAGAAAAAAAGTTTAATGCGGTACTGGGATAAAATTTACTTAAGTAATTATCAATATCAAGTAGATTTTGGTTCGCAGCAGGCAGAAATTTAATTTCATACTTCATATCCATACTTGCTCCTGAACTTTTCAAACACCTCTGTTTGAGAAAGCCAGTGTGTGCTTGAAGCATCAGCCTCCGCACCTGCCAGTTCAAGTTCCTGTAATATATACTGAGTAAATAAAAATTCCCGGCATTTATTATAATCGTCAATACCCATTAAAACTGTTTCATCTTTCCCGTTGTTCGTGACAATGATATGATGATGTTCCTTTGTCATTTTTGCAAGTTCAGTGTAATTATTTCTTAATTCCCTGACTGGCCTGGCATAAATATCATACATTCATAAAAATCCTCTCTATTTTTTTATTATTGTATCACAGTATGGGAACAACGTCAAGAGCAAAATTACAAATATTTATTGATGATAAATTATTCAATGGGAATTACCGGTATACGTTATTTTAGTATGATTATATTTATCAGCAGCTATCGTTTTCCATCAATAATATTAATAAACTCATAACTATTTCCAGCCGCCGGTAAGAGCTCTGCAAAGCGAAACGCCTATATCGGGGAGCGGCTGCTGTTCGGAGCATGCGCCGAGCTTATAAGCCTCCATCGGCATACCGTAAACGACGCAGGTTTCCTTATCCTGACCCACGGTAAAAGCTCCTTTATTGCGAAGCTTTAAAAGTCCTTTTGCTCCGTCCGCGCCCATTCCGGTAAGGAGAGCCGCAACGCATTTCCTGCCCGCAGCTTCGGCTACGCTGGAAAACATAACGTCAACGGATGGGCAATGCCCCGAAACCTTTTCGCCATGATAACACTTAACATAATAACCCTTGGCGTCCTTTTTCAGCTCAAGATGATAATCGCCTGCCCCAATCAGGCAGATTCCGTTATGGAGCCTGTCGCCGTCGGCGGCTTCCTTCACCTGAACCGTACAGCTTTTATCAAGCCTTTCGGCATACATCCTTGTAAAAACAGGAGGCATATGCTGTACTACCAGAACGGGAGGCATATCCTTCGGGAACGATTTTAGGACGCATTCCAAAGCGTCGGTTCCTCCGGTCGAAGCGCCCAGCGCAACGACATAACCGTCGCCGCCTTTAAGGCTTACCCCCGCAATATCTTCGCGGGACGGCATATTGGGTTTTACCTTTCCGAAATTTCCCCCGGAAGAAGAGGAAAAAGCGGTTGCTTTGCTTACAGCCGGGGTTTCTGCTGCTTTTTTTATACCGACGGCAGGGATTTTTTTCAAATCGGATTTTTTACCGGCGGCTATAATGATTTTTGTGGTAAGAACGCTGCAGAAGGTTTTCATATCGGATGGGGATTTGGGCTTCCTTAAAAAACCCGCCGCGCCGATGTCAAGTATTTCCTGCTCTTTAACCGCGTCGCTCGCGGTTATCATTATGCATGTAATCGGACACTGTGACATAAGCTGCGAAAGAAATTTGCGTCCGTCCATCTTCGGCATATTAATGTCAAGCACCAGTACGTCGGGATTAAGGTCGGTAATTTTTTCACCGGCTTCAAAAGCGTCGGCTGCCGTTCCGATTACTTCAATATTAGTGTTATCCTCAAGGTTTTTGCATATCATTTCCCTGAAGAGCATAGAATCATCAACAATGAGAACCCGGATTTTTACTTTCGGCATAATTCCTATGATTCCGCTAACGGAACTGCCTCCTTAACTGGTAAGTTTTAATGAAGAAGTTTAAATTTGCTTAAATTATTTTTTAACGGAGCCGGTTGAAATTTTACGGTATACGGCAGGCTTTATATAGGTATAGCGGGTGGTTTTGCCGATACTCTCGGCATGACCTACAAATAAATACCCGCCTTCTTTTGTAACGTCGTAAAATCTTTCAATAAGAGCGGTTTTAGTATCGGCTTCAAAATAAATCATAACATTGCGGCAGCTGATAAGGTCATAGGGCTGAACCGGGAGAATTCGTTCCATAAGGTTGAACTGCTTATATTCAATCATATTCTTAATCCTGTCCGAAACCTTAAAATCTCCGCCGTCCTTTATAAAGTACCTGGCAAGCCAGCCGGCAGGCACATCCTTGACCATGTCAGGCGAATAAACGCCGTCCTTTGCTTTTTTCAGCACATCGGTATCAAGGTCGGTGGCAAGGATTTTAACCCTCCACTGCGCAAGTCTGGCGCCGAAGTATTCGTCAATGGTCATGGCAAGGGTATAGGGTTCCTGCCCGGTCGAGGACGCGGCACACCATATCTTCAGCTCATGATTTGTATTGGTTTTTTCATAATACGGGAGAAGTACGGTCTTCATGTATTCAAAATGCTCGGGTTCCCTTAAAAAAAACGTATGGTTGGTAGTAAGCTTATTGACAAGCTGCATAGTTTCATTGCCTGTTCTGTCATTAAATGCGAAGTCAATAAATTCCCTGAAGCTGGCAAAACCCCTGGAGGAAACTGTATTGGCGAGCCTTCCTTCAATCAGCGTACGTTTTTTTTCAAGGTTAATGCCGTATTTTTTTTTCATAAAGGCAACCAGTCTGTTAAAATCGTCATCAGTTAGTTTAAGCATAAAATTTCTCCGAATCATAGTAATTGTTAATTGGTACTAGTACCTCATAATTAAAATCATACCGCCGCAGGCGGTATACCACCATTGCTAATTGTTAATTTTTAATTGTTAATTGGTACTATCGGACGAGGATTCAGGCGTAAGGAGGAAGCCCTCACTCCTTACTCCTCATCAATGACAACAACTTAAGAAATTTTACTTTACAATAAGATTCCAGATTCCAGA
>DBCY01000142.1:19392-31279 GCA_002293295.1 Ruminococcus sp. UBA946
ATTAGAAAGTTATTCGTTTTTAGTTTAAGTTGTTGGCATTGTACTCCTCATTCCTCTTTTATCAGTCCTGAATCAGCTTGTCACAGTCAAGAAGAAGCTTGATTTCGCTGCCGTTTTCAATTATATTTTTTATATAGCGGTTGGCATTCACGTTTTTATAGTCCGGAGTTTTGCTGATTTCCTTTTTATTTACGACAACTACCTCCTGAACCCTGTCAACTATAATTCCCACCTGCGTCCCGTTTTCATATTCAAGAACGATAATGCAGGTTCTGTCGTCGTAAGGGATTTCTTCAATGCCGAAACGGCGCCGGATGCTGATTACCGGAACGACCTTGCCCCTGATATTTATAACCCCCTTTATATAATCAGGGATTTTCGGCACAATCGTGATTTGCTCAATGCCGATTATTTCATTGATATACTTTATTTCAATACCGTAAATTATTTCGCCGATATTAAAAAACAATACCTCAACCCCGTCGGTGACATATGTCTTTGATGTTTCTAAAGCCATAATTTCTTCGCTCATAATATAGACCATCCTTTCAAATATCGAATCATGAATTTATTAAAAATCGGTGATTATATTGCTTATATCAAGGATTATTGTGATAGAGCCGTCGCCCAGGATTGAACATCCGGCCATGCCGTTCTGCTTGACATTATAATTGTTAAGCAGCGCCGCAAACGGCTTTACAACCACCTGCTGCTCGCCTATGAGCTCATCGGCGAATATGCAGGCGCACCGTCCTTCCGATTCGACAAGAATTACGATTCCCTCAAAGAGGTTATCGGTGCCCGGGGTAAGCTCATAAAGGTCATAAAGCCTTATGAGCGGGTAGCATTCTCCGCGAATCATAATCATTTCCCTGCCGCTTGTGTCCTTAACAAGCTGACTCGGCTTAATCTTGAATGACTCCCTGATTGAATTTATCGGGATGGTAAAGATTGAAGCCCCGACGGAAACCTCCATGCCGTCAACAATAGAAAGGGAGAGCGGGATTTTTATTATAAAGCTTGTTCCTTCGCCGAATTTGGAATCAACCGAAACGGTGCCTCCGATTTTTTCGATATTCTTGCGCACAACATCCATTCCGACGCCTCTGCCGGAAAATTCGGTTACCTCATCGTTGGTGGAAAAGCCCGGCAGCATTATCATATTAAAGATTTCCTTATCGGAATATTCGGACGGGGCTTTTGAAAGCAGACCGTTCCTCTCAGCCTTTTCAAGCACTTTTTCCGGATTTATGCCCTTGCCGTCGTCGGCTACGACGATAATAACCTCTCCGGACGAGTTGTATGCGGAAAGAGTAACCCTTCCCTTAGGGTTTTTTCCGGCGGCAATGCGCTCGTCTGCGGTATCCTCGATACCGTGGTCCATGCTGTTCCTGACCATATGCATTAACGGGTCATTGAGCTGGTCAATGATGGATTTGTCAACTTCGGTTTCCTCACCCTCAAAAACAAGGTCTACGTCTTTATTGAGCTTGACCTTCATATCGCGGACAATCCGGGTCATTTTATTGAATGCTCCCGACAGCGGAACCATCCGGATTGACATAACGGTATCCTGAAGCTCGGAATTAAGCTTTCTGAGCTGACGCGCGGCTTTCTGGAAGTTGTCCAGGCGAAGCCCTTTAAGGTCGGGGTTTGAAGTAACCATAGCCTCGGTGATTACAATTTCGCCTACCAGGTCAAGAAGAGTGTCAAGCTTATGCAGGTTAACCGAGATAAGAGACTGCTTGGAACCTGCCTTAGTGTTGTTCCCAAGCATATTGCTGAGCTGCTCCACAGCCTTCTGGCTGTTGTCGGCAACGGCGGGAAGGTTGTTCATAGCATTAACAGAGGGTTCCGGTGCGGATTTGGCGGCTGCTTTAGTTTCTAAAGCTTCGGCAGAAGTATTTTCCATATTATACACCTCATATGATTTTACGTTGGGAGCAGATTCGATTATTCTTATTACTTCCTTAGGAGATGAGGAAGTAAAGCGGATTATAAAACCGTTTTCAATTATGAATTTTGACGATTCGGAATTATTTTCAATATCGGCGGGTTCATATGAAAGGGAATCGCATGCATCCTGTATATTGCTGATGACAAGAAGCGCCCGCAGGTTTTCCATTTTACAGTCATCCTCAAAGAAGGTTCTGACGGTGACGGCATTCTGCCCGGCAGCGGGGAGGGGAATATTATTCGCTCCGGTTTCAAGAATCTCATATGATTTTACGTTTGATGTCTCGGCAATTGACGAGATAACGGAATCGGCGTTTGTGTCGCCGGCGGGGATAAAGCTTATTGTAAATCCGTTTTCAATAATTTCCCTGGCACTTTCGGGATTGTTTTCTATATCGTCCGGGATATACTCAAGCTTTAAGCAGTCTTCGGCAATTTTATTGACGACAAGCAGAGCCCGCAGGTTTTCCATTCTGCAGTCGTCGTCAAAAAACACCTTAATGGTAGTAGCCCTGCCGTTTATTGCCTCCCCGATTCCGGACGGAGCAGGTTCGGGTTCCGGGGCTTCACTTTCCGTGCTGCCGGTCTCGGGCACGGAAAAACCGCCGCCGTTCTTTAAGGCGTCGGAAAATTCATTTATTTTCATGCAGTGTTCGGAAAAATCAGTAGGCTCCTCTACACCGTCCTGCACAAGCTCGATTTCGGCTTTAAGAAGGTCGGATGCGGTAAAAATAAGGTCGTATAAATAATCTATTGACTGGATAACAGGATTTTCCTCGCGTATTATAAAAAACATATCCTCAATTATATGAGCGAGTCTGGACATATTTTCCAGCCCCATCATAGCGGACGAACCCTTGATGGTATGCATTATACGGAAAATCTCGTTGATTTCTTCTTCCCCGAAGCTGCTGTCGTTTTCTGTTTTCATTAAAATCTGGTCCAGCTGTTCAAGCAGGGATGTGGTTTCAAAGATGTACATATCAACCATCGCTTCCATACCCGCCTCAAATCTTGCCATTTAACAACACCTACCTATAAAAATTAATTCTGTTTACTATTACTTTTTATGAAATAGTAAACGTTGTTTTTTGTATATAATTAACTTTAAAATATACAAAGTTTTGTACAATATTAATTATACTACAAAAAACACTTTACTACAAGAGAAAAATCGTTTATAATAGTAATATCGGCAAAGAAAATTCATAAGTATTTTCAGTAATAACATATAAAATTGCACAGAAATTTACTTATTTATAATTTTTAAACCTTTTATGCGCGTGTCCCTGTTTATTATCATGTAATATTTTTGTTTTTATTTGGCAGGAGGTGTTGTAAATGGCTGACTTGCTGAGAGTTACTGCTCCGCTTATTCCAAAATCATATGACTACACGCAGAAATTCCAGCCGAATGACCCTGAACAGGTATTTAACCTCGGGGATACGACCAGAATAAATCAGACTACCGAAAAGGCGGAGGAATTTTCCGAACAGAATTTAAAGGATTCAAACGGGCAGGAAAGCCCCAAGCTTGAAGCTGCCATATCAAAAAACCCAGTACTTGTTTCAGTTCTTCTGCGTTCGTTAATCGGAACAGACGCAATGGAAATAATAAAGACATCCTCAGCCGAAGAACTAATCAATAAAATCACGCAGTTTGCAAACGAGATTATGCTGAAACCCGACAAGGTGCTTGATGATATTTTAAGGCAGGAGAGCGAAACCACTATATTCAGCGGCGAGCTGTTTGCATCCTTGAAGGAGCTGCTGGGGCAATGCAGCAGTCTGCTTACCCGCGGGGATTTTCAGCTTTTAAACGACCTTGCCTCATCGGGTATTATTTCAAAGCAGGATTTACTGACGGCTCTGCAGTCGTCGTCCGTTCCCGTAACGGCTGAAGGGCTGGAAGCGGGAATAAAGCTCAGCGAAAGCGGAATGAACCCGTCGGAGCTTGCGGGAGCTATTGTGGATTTCATGAAAGCCGATATAGACGCCGCGACAAGAGACGATATAATCAGGTCATTAGTGCTGAATCTCAGGTATCTGGCGTCGGAAGTCGCCCACAGCAACGAACTGGCGCAGGGACTTAACAATGTTGCGGATAACCTGACAGCCGGAAATTTCAGCGAATACAAGAATTCCATACTCTCCCTTCTTGATTATACTCAGGGAAGCCTTATATTAAATGACCAAAGCAAGAACCTGCTGCCCCTTATTATCTATAATATGTCCCGTTTCAACCCGAGCAGCACGGCTTTATCGGAAAGCTTCAGCCAGATCATAAATCTGACCGGCGGGAATCCGGAGCTGTCGGCAAAGCTGAGCGAACAGTTCATGAAATACATAGAAAATTCGGATTTACCTCCCGATATAAAAATGGCGGCGTTAAAATCCGGTGAAAACGCCGTGACTCAGTATTCGATGTCAATGCTTACCGAAAGGATTGCCGATTCTGTCAAAGCGTTTACGAACCGGCAGGCATCCCCATCGGAAAATCCTCAGGCTGACAATACGGGCGGCATAAATACCGGCTCTGATAATCCCGATGCGCTAAGAAGTGAAATTCCGCCGCAGGATGCAAACAGCCGCTCCGGCATATCTGCGTCCGAATATGGCAATGATTTACAGGAAATGTCTAAAGCTCTCAGCGCGATTGACACAACTCAGGGTACGGAATCAATTAAGCAGATACTTATGCAGGTTGCGCCGGACAATATGGGAGGAGCCGTAAACACGCTGCTCAGGGATTTCGTGAACAGCAGGGATTTGAACTTGCTTATAAACCGTTTGAGTATTATTATAAATTCAATAGATAATCTGGACAAGAAAATAATGGTTGCGCAGAGCCTGAATGAGGTTCTGGGGAATCTGACGACAAAAGAGGGTATAAACTATTATCCGCCGACATCAAAGGAGAATATGTATGACTTTTTAGTCAAGAATATCAACGACCCTGCCTTAAAGAGCCTGTCGTCTATGGACCGCGGTCAGATGGTCGAGGGGCTTTTGAACGCCCCCGGGGTTCAGACGCCGCTTCTTCATTATCTGATACCCGTCAATATGGACGGGTTCAAAGCATTCGGAGAGCTTTGGGCGGACCCTAACCCGGACGACGGGGAAAACGGCGGAAAAGACGGCGCTAAGGACAGCAGCCATATGTTCCTGTGCTTTGAAATAGAAAATAACGGATACTTTGAGCTGGAGGTATATTCCAGAGGGCAGAACCTGAACATACTTCTTCTTTGTCCTCCGGGAACCGAAAAACAGTATCATCCATTAAAGGAAAGCCTTCCGGTTCTTGCTGAAGCCTGCGGTTATCGCATAAGCAACGCCGCCGTCGGTCCGCTGAATAAAAAACGGGATTTGGGGAATGTGTTCCCGAAAATAAACATTAAAAGGAGCGGTCTTGATGTCAAGGTATAAAAACCCTAATACGGGCGTTTCGGCTGTCGCCCTTAAATACAATCCCCAGAAGGATTACACGCCGGTCATAGTGGCTTCGGGTCACGGCAGGGTAGCTGAGCGTATAATTGAGCTTGCCGACGAAAACGGAGTTCCGGTATACAGGGATGATTCAACGGCGGCAATGCTCACAATGCTTAATGTCGGTCAGGGTATACCTCCTGAGCTTTATCAGGTTGTTGCAGGGATATATATTCAGGTAATGCAGATTGCTAAGGAAAATAATGAGCAGGGAAAGTGAGAGGCGAGGATAAAGGGGATGAGGAATAACGAGCGGGAAGAAGAGGTATTAAACCCTTATTCCTGTTTCCTCTGGCTATTCTCCTTGCTGTGTTAAATTATATGGGAATTTTCAGTAAAATAGCCGAGGGGCTGAAAAAAACAAGGGATTCAATGATGGGCAGGTTTGAACTGCTAGTCAACTCATTCACAAAGATTGACGAGGAGTTTTTCGGGGAGCTGGAAGAACTGCTGATAACCTGCGACATAGGAGTGGAAACATCGCTTGACATATGCTCGGAGCTTCGTCTGCGGGTTAAGGAAAAAGGCATTTCAGACCCGTCGGGCATTAAGGGTATCCTGAAAGAAATAATTACCGGAATGCTCGGCGAGGACAAGGCGGTTGATACTTCGTCAAAGCCTGCAGTTATTCTTATAATCGGAGTGAACGGAGCCGGGAAAACTACGACCATCGGGAAGCTTGCCGCCAAATACAGGGAACAGGGCAAAAAAGTGCTTGTTGCGGCGGCGGATACCTTCCGCGCGGCTGCTATCGACCAGCTCGAGGTATGGACGCAAAGAGCCGGTGTTGATATTATCAAGCATAACGAAGGCTCCGACCCTGCCGCCGTGGTTTTTGACGCTGTACAAGCCGCAAAAGCCCGCGGAGCCGACCTTCTTATCTGCGACACGGCAGGAAGGCTTCACAACAAGAAAAACCTTATGGAGGAGCTTCGTAAAATCAGCCGGATAATAAAAGAGCAAAGCGGCGGGAGCTCGTTTGAAACACTGCTTGTACTCGATTCCACGACAGGTCAGAACGCAGTGAATCAGGCGAAGCTTTTTAACGAAGTCGCCGAAATCACGGGTATTATTCTGACAAAGCTTGACGGTACGGCAAAGGGCGGAATAATCATTTCCATTCATAAAGAGCTGGGTATTCCTGTAAAGCTGGTCGGAACAGGCGAAAAGACTGATGATTTGCAGGAATTTTCCGCCAGGGATTTCGTCGACGCACTTTTTGAAACCGGTTACAGCTCCGGCTATAATTATGAACGCCTTAACGATGTCCAGGACTTTAATTCAGGAATTATACCCGAAGATAATATTTCCGCATCACCGGCTTATGAACCTGAAATGCAGGCTGATTTTCCTGAAAATACGGAAGAAATCGGTATATGCGAGGAAGATGAAGTCATCGCCGGCAGGGATAATTCCGGCGGTAATAAAAAGGAAAGGAACGGTAAGCTCAACTGGCTTTTCAAAGACATTAAGCTAAGTAAAAAACCAAACAAAAACAATGACAACGGATAAATGTCATGAAAACAGAAAGGACAATTATTTGTATGAAAATAATAATGGCTACAGATAATGAGCATAAATTACGTGAAATCCGTGAAATGATGTCGGGTCTGGGGGTAATAATTCTGTCAAAATCCGAAGCGGGGGCTGACATTGCCATAAATGAAACCGGCACTACATTTGAAGAAAACGCGTATATAAAGGCAAGAGCGATATATGAGAGAACAAATACTCCCTGCATAGCCGACGACAGCGGTCTTGAGGTTGACCATCTCGAAGGGAAGCCGGGTATTTTCTCCGCAAGGTACGCGCCCGAAAACGAATGCTGCGAAAAGCTTCTTTCAGAGCTTGAAGGCGTCCCTGAAAATGAACGCAAAGCCCGGTTCGTATCATCAATATGCTATGTAAACGGCAAAGGTAATTCTTTTACCGTACGGGGCGCCGTCGAAGGGTTCATAGGGTATGAAAAGCGCGGTAATAACGGCTTCGGATATGACCCTGTATTTATGTATAACGATAAATCCTTCGCCGAGCTTTCATCGGATGAAAAAAATTCAATAAGTCACCGTTTTAAAGCTCTGGAACAGATATACAGGATTATTGAGAATGATATTAGTATAAAGACCTGATAAAATAGCAATACCAACTACTTAAGCAGAAAACGAATAACATTCTAATCATAAGTGGTCAGTAAGCAGTGGTCAATGGTCAGATTTCTGGTAACTGGCGTCTGGATTCTGGAGTCTTATTGTAAAGTGAAATCTATTAAGTTGTTGGCATTTGATAAAATAGTCCGGTGAGTATAATATAAGTATAAAACGGGGGTTATCTCGGATGTTAACAAGCAAACAGCGGGCGATGCTTAAAGGGCTGGCGTCAAATGAAGATACTATCCTGCATATCGGCAGAAACGGCATAACCGATACGTTGCTGATTCAGGCAGCCGACGCACTGACGGCAAGGGAGCTAATTAAGCTGAAGGTTCAGGAAGGGTGTGTTCTGACGCCACACGAAGCAGCGGAAAAACTTTCCAAGGCATCAAAATCCGATATCGTACAGGTAATAGGAAATAAATTCGTGCTTTTCAAACGTAATCATAAGGAGCCTAAAATTATTCTTTCGTCAAAAAAGGAGTTATGACAAAATTGAAAACCGCAATATTCGGGGGAAGCTTTAATCCTGTGCATAACGGGCATATTAACCTTGTCCGGGAGGTTATAAGAATTGAACGCCTTGACAGGGTTATAATAATGCCGGCTTTTATTTCACCTTTCAAGAAAAACGAATGCCCGTTGCCCGCAGACGGTATACACAGGCTGGAAATGCTGAGGCTTGCCTTTAAGGGAATGAAGGATATTTTTGTCAGCGATTATGAGCTTAAGAGGGCTGAGGTAAGCTATACCGTCAATACGCTGAAGCATTTCCGCGAAACGTATCCCGATGACGAACTGTATTTTATAATGGGCGGGGATATGCTTTCTTCGCTTCATATGTGGTATAAATTTGACGAAATAATGTCTTTGTGCGGAATTATTGCCGCCGCACGCACAGAATCCGAAAAGGATTATGCAGTTTTACAGGAAACCGCCGAAAAGTTACGCAAATACGGGGATGTCAAAGTAATTCCGGTTACGCCCTTTGAAATTTCGTCAACCTTTATACGTGAAATGATTGGTAAAAATTCTGATATATCTTGCTATTTGCCTGGAAATGTGTTAGAATATATTAAAACTTACGGTCTTTATCTCAATTATAGTGCGTTAAGTTGAAAACCATAAAGGGTTTTCAACGGGAGCGTTGCTCCCTGTCCGCTGTATAGCAGCGGAAACTTCCTGTATAACACGTTTTTGTAAAGAAAGGATAGCTTATGACACAGAATGATTTATTGAAAGAAGCTGTTAAAATTCTTGACAGCAAAAAAGCCGAGGATATTAAGGTAATAAAAATCGGCGACCTTACGATTGTCGCCGACTATTTCATAATCGCCGACGGTACATCCAGCACCCACACAAAATCCCTTGCCGACGAGCTTGAATTCAAGCTGAAACAAATAGGCATAGAGCCCCGTCAGGTTCAGGGCAACAACGGCTCAAACTGGATTGTCCTTGACTATTCCGATATTGTTATACATGTTTTTTATAAGGAAACCAGAGATTTTTATAACCTTGAACGGCTTTGGCAGGACGGAGAGGAAATTGATATTTCGGAATGGTTAATCGGTTAGTATAATTAACAATTAAAAATTAACAATTAACAATGGCGGTATACCGCCTGCGGCGGTATGTTTTTATTATTATATCGTAACTTTTAGTTGTTATGGGGTACTAGGGCGTGTTCATACTTTACTTCAATTTCTGTTTTTATTACTGATACATAACTTTTGAAAGGAACGATAATATTGGCGGAACGTTATGATTTTAAGACAATAGAAAAGAAATGGCAGGAATACTGGGATGACAATAAAACCTTCCGAGCTGAAAACGATTATTCAAAGCCTAAATTCTACGCTTTGATTGAATTTCCTTACCCATCGGGGCAGGGGCTTCATATCGGTCATCCCCGCCCTTATACAGCTATGGATATTGTTTCGCGCAAAAGGCGGCTTGAGGGCTATAACGTTCTGTTCCCGATGGGCTGGGACGCTTTCGGGCTCCCCACTGAAAACTATGCGATTAAGAATAAAATCCACCCCGCTACCGTAACCGAAGAAAATATCAGCCGCTTTAAAAGACAGCTTAAGGAAATAGGGCTGTCCTTTGACTGGGACAGGGAAATAAACACCACCGACCCGGAGTATTTCAAGTGGACGCAGTGGATTTTTATTCAGATGTTCAAGGCGGGGCTTGCCTATAAAAAGGAAATGTCCGTAAACTGGTGCACAAACTGCAAGGTCGTTCTCGCTAATGAAGAGGTTGTCGGCGGCGTATGCGAACGCTGCGAGGGCGAGGTTGTCCGTAAGGTAAAGTCGCAGTGGATGCTCAAAATCACCGAATATGCCCAAAGGCTCCTCGACGACCTTTCAGAAGTGAATTACCTTGAAAGGATTAAGGCGACCCAGACAAACTGGATTGGGTATTCAACCGGCGCAGAAGTGGATTTCACAACCACCGCAGGGGATGTCCTCACCGTTTATACCACCCGTCCCGATACTCTTTTCGGGGCGACTTATATGGTAATTTCCCCCGAGCATCCCTATCTTGAAAAATGGAAGGGGCTTTTAAAGAATAATACTGAAATACAGGCTTATCAGCAAGTTTCGGCAAGGAAATCCGATTTTGAGCGCACTGAAATTGCCAAGGACAAAACGGGAGTAAGGCTTGACGGCATTTGCGCCGTAAACCCGGTGAACGGAAATGAAATACCCGTTTTTATATCCGACTATGTCCTCATGTCATACGGAACGGGGGCAATAATGGCTGTTCCCGGTCACGACACAAGGGATTATGATTTCGCAAAGGCATTTGACCTGCCGGTAATTGAAGTCGTAAAGGGCGGCAACATTGAAATTGAAGCTTTCACCGACTGCGAAAACGGCGTTATGGTAAACAGCGGCTTTCTGGACGGTCTTTCGGTTGAGGACGCCAAGGTCAGAATAAAAGAATGGCTTGAAACTAATAAAAAAGGAACTCCGAAGGTAAACTATAAGCTCCGTGACTGGGTGTTTTCAAGGCAGAGGTACTGGGGAGAGCCGATTCCGGTCGTTTTCTGCGAAAAGTGCGGTTATGTCGCCGTTCCCGAGGAGGAACTGCCGCTGAAGTTACCTGATGTTGATAATTATATGCCTACCGATACGGGCGAAAGCCCTCTTGCCAGCCTTGAAAGCTTTATAAACACGACTTGTCCATGCTGTAAAGGGAAGGCAAGGCGCGAAACGGACACAATGCCGCAGTGGGCCGGTTCGTCATGGTATTTCCTTAGGTACTGCGACCCGCGTAACAAGAATGCTTTAGCGTCAAAGGAAGCGATTGAATACTGGATGCCCATCGACTGGTATAACGGCGGCATGGAGCANNTGGCATAAATTCCTTTATGATATAAAAGCGGTAAATACAAAAGAGCCGTATATGAAACGAACCTCCCACGGGATGATTCTGGGAGGTGACGGACAGAAGATGTCAAAATCAAGGGGGAATGTCATAAATCCCGACGACGTTATAAAGGAATACGGCGCCGACACACTGCGTTTGTATGAGATGTTTATAGGGGATTTTGAAAAAACCGCTCCCTGGTCGGCTTCGTCCATAAAAGGATGCAAAAGGTTTTTAGACAGGGTTTGGGGGCTGCAGGAAATCCTCTCTGAAGGAAGCGGATACCGCGGCGAAATGATTTCCGTTATGCATAAGACAATAAAAAAGGTTTCCGGGGATATAGAGTCGCTCAAATTCAATACAGCAATAGCCGCAATGATGTCGCTTGTAAATGACATATACGCTTCGGGTTCCTGCAATAAAGCGGAGCTTGAAACGCTGCTGATTCTTCTTAATCCGTTCGCGCCGCATATTTCTGAGGAAATGTATGAGAAAGTTTTCGGTAAAATTATTAGTAAGCAGGAATGGGTGTCATATGACGAAAAGCTCTGCGCTGACAGCAGTATCGAGATTGCAGTGCAAATCAACGGTAAGGTGAGGGCAAGGATTACCGTTCCCGCCGAAGCCGGTCAGGATGAAGCCCTTGCTTCGGCAAAATCCGAGGAAAGTATAAAAGAGGCTTTAAACGGCAGGGAAATCATAAAGGAGCTTTATGTAAAAGGAAGGCTTGTAAATATTGTTATAAAGTAAAACATCAGTGAATAATTGCATTGTCAAAACTGATAAGTGTTTTTTGTGCATAATTTTTTCGCAAATACTTGACAAAGTATGTTCAACTGTTGTATAATTAAGAAGTTATATCTAATTATAATACTATTGCTGATTAAACCACAGAATGTTTTTATTTGGAATTAGTA
>DBCY01000142.1:31436-36945 GCA_002293295.1 Ruminococcus sp. UBA946
TGTTAATTTTTAATTGTTAATTAGTACTAGTAGTAAACCTCTGCCTTTGCGGCAAAGGGAGGGAATCAAATGGCTGAAATTCGTGTTGGTAAAAACGAATCCTTGGATACTGCTCTTAAACGCTTTAAGAGAAGCTGCGCCAAGGACGGCGTTATTGCTGAAGTTCGTAAAAGAGAGCACTATGAGAAGCCTTCGGTAAAACGTAAAAAGAAATCCGAAGCTGCTCGTAAGCGTAAATATTAATAGCAGGATTTAACGCTTAACCGCAAACCGGGCAGAGATTACTCTGTCCGGTTTTAATATAATAACCGCTAGTATTAATTGGTACTAAAGTTGCACGCAGCGGAAAGCCGTTTAAT
The DNA here is from genome assembly GCA_002293295.1 of Ruminococcus sp. UBA946. GTDB lineage: Bacteria > Bacillota > Clostridia > Oscillospirales > Ruminococcaceae > UBA946. Next base: position 31,796 of record DBCY01000142.1, read on the forward strand.
TTTAAACGGCTATAGTACCTTAATAACAACTAAAAGTTGCGAATAATAAACAAAAATCATACCGCCGCAGGCGGTATACCACCATTGTTAATCGTTAATTTTTAATTGTTAATTGTTACTGTGGTTTATCGGAGATGTTTTTATGCTCTTTAAGCCTACGGCGGCTTTTCGGACAATACTTGATATTACTCCTGATGTTTTAAGAAAAATGCAGGTTAAAGCTTTGATTCTTGACCTTGACAACACCCTAACCACACATAATAATCCCGAGCCTGCCGAGGGTGTAACCGAGTGGATAGAAACCATGCGCACAAACGGCGTTAAGCTTTTAATCCTTTCAAACAACAGTGCGGAGCGGGTAAAACCCTTCGCTGACATGCTGAAGCTGGGTTTTATACCTGACGGTGCAAAACCTCTTAGCGTCGGATATAAAAAGGCTGTAAAGGAACTCGGAGTAAAAAGGAAATATATATGCGGGGTGGGCGACCAGATTTTCACCGATATTCTGGGAGCGAACATAACCGGAATAAAATCGATTTTCACTGTACCCATCGAATCTGAGAACAGTATATTCTTTAAAATAAAGAGAACGGCGGAGAAACCCTTTCTGCCTAAAAAATTCGGGGGTTAATAATTTAAAGGCAAAATATACCGGAGGAAGTGTATAATATGTGCGTCAGGTTCGGCACCGCGGGGATACCTTCAAGCTTCTCCGCAATGGGATATAAAAAAACCTTGCAGGTAGGGGAGTACCTGGAAAAGTTTTCACTGAACCATTTTGAGTACCAGTGCGGTCAGGGAGTGACCATAGGCGAAAAATCGGCTGTTCTGTTCGGTGAAGCCCTTGCAAAAAAAAATATAAGCGTTTCGCTTCATGCTCCCTATTATATTTCATTATCCGGCATAGAAGAGGAAAAACGCCTTAACTCGGTAAACTATATTTTAAAATCGGCAGCAGCGGTTAAAAATATGGGCGGCGACAGAATTATAATACATAGCGGTTCCTGCGCGAAAATGCCGCGTGAAGCTGCTCTTTCCATGGCTGTTGACACCATGCGTCTTGCGAGGAGGACGCTTATTGAAAACGAACTTGAAAATATCCGGTGCTGTCCCGAAACGATGGGAAAAATCAATCAGCTCGGAGATTTGCATGAGGTTATTGAAATATGCAAATCGGATGAATCTTTTATACCCTGTATTGATTTCGGGCATCTTAACGCCCGTACCTTCGGGGGGATTAAGGGCATCAGTGATTATAAGAAAATACTTGATATGATAGAAAACGAACTCGGCAGTGAAAGGCTTAAGACCTTCCATGCGCATTTTTCTAAAATAGAATATACCCAAAACGGCGGAGAGAAAAAGCATCTGACCTTTTCGGATGAGATTTACGGACCGAATTTTGAACCGCTTTTAGAGCTTGTTTATAAAAAATCCCTTTCCCCCGTTTTTATCTGCGAAAGCGACGGGACTCAGGCGGAGGACGCAAAAACCATGATGGATTATTATCACGGACTGAATGATGATGTTTACAGGAGTGATACCTTATGCTGAATAATACAGATGAAAAAAGCAGGCTTAATGCGTATAATCTTTTTGACAGCGGTTATATTGACAGAATCGAAGCCGGTACCGTTGAGGGATTGCTGGAGATACACCGTTTTTTATTTGACGGGTTATATAAGTTTGCCGGAAAAATCCGTGATAAAAACATATCAAAAGGGAGTTTCAGGTTTGCAAGCGCTCTGTATCTGAAAGAAAGTCTGACGATAATTGAAAAAATGCCTGAAACCTCATTTGAAAAGATTATAGAAAAGTATGTTGAAATGAATATCGCGCACCCATTTATGGAAGGCAACGGAAGAAGCTGCCGTATATGGCTGGATTTAATTCTGAAAAAGAACATGAGGCAGTGCGTTGACTGGAGCAAGGTTGACAAATATGCATATTTAAGCGCAATGGAACGCAGTCCCGTGAATGATTTGGAAATACGCACCCTTTTAAAGCCGGCTCTGACCGATAAAATTGACAGCCGTGAAATTTTCATAAAGGGAATTGAACAGTCATATTATTATGAAACGCACTAGTGCCAATTAATAATTAAAAATTTACAATCAACAATGGTGGTATCCCGTCTGAGGCGGTATGATTTTTATTAGTTATGAGGCACTGGTATAAGGCATTAATATCATTTTTTACAGAACGGAGTTATTATGAAGAATGTTCTTATTATTAACGGTCCTAATCTGAATTTGCTCGGAGGACGCGAACCGGAAATTTACGGAAACGATACCCTGGAAAGTATTTGTGACGAGGTAAAAGCAAAAGCATCGGAGCTTGGTTTTGACGGCTGTGAATTTTTTCAGTCAAACCATGAGGGTTTTATCATAGACCGTATCCATTCAGCACGTTCGGATAAATGCGGAATAATCCTGAACGCGGGAGCTTTGACGCACTACAGCTATGCTGTAAGGGACGCTGCTGCCGGTATAGACATTCCCGTTATTGAGGTTCATATTTCAAATATATACAAGCGGGAGGAATTCCGTCACAATTCGGTGATTGCCCCTGCCTGCGAGGGACAAATATGCGGTTTCGGGAAATTCGGGTATATTCTGGCTTTGCATGCTTTAAATGAAATAATAAAATGAATATTTACGGTGTATAATAAAGCAATTTTTTATGCTGGGACTGGAGATTTATGGATAACATTCGGAAATTAATTACCAAAATGCCTGTTGATGCGGACTGCGCCGTTATCACTTCCGATGTAAACCGGAGATACTTTACAGGAATGGACTCCTCCGCGGGGACGCTTTTGGTTTTTCGCCATGATGAAGTTTCATACCTGATAATAGATTTCAGGTATTATGAAAAAGCAAGGGAAATTGTGAAAAACTGCACTGTGATTAAAACGGATGATTATTATTCGCAGCTTACGGAGCTTTTCAAAAGGCATAATATAAAAAAAGCTATGATTGAAGCCGATACCCTGACGGTTTCAATGCTTAATAAATTAAGAGGAAATATACATAATGCAATATTCGACGAATCATCATCTCTTAGTATTATTATAAACAAAATACGTTCAGTCAAAACAAAGGATGAAATAAATAAAATCATATCAGCCCAGAGGATTGCCGAAAAGGTATTCGAAAATGCTTTGGACTTCATAAAAACAGGCGTTACCGAAAAACAGCTCGCTTATTTTATTGATGATTATATGCTAAGGAACGGAGCCGATGAGCCGTCTTTCAGGACGATTGTTCTGAGCGGCAATAACACTTCGGTTCCGCACGGCGCGCCTTCCGGCAGGGAAATCAGCGGCGGCGAATTCATCCTGATGGATTTCGGAGCCGTTTATGAAGGTTACCGTTCAGATATGACAAGAACCGTATGCCTGGGATGCCCGGGCGATGAAATGGTCAGGGTATACGAAATTGTTCTTAAAGCTCAGAGGCTTGCCCTGAAAGAATTTAAAGCCGGAAAGGTATGCAGGGATATTGACGCAGCCGCGAGGAATTATATTAATGACAAAGGTTACGGCATTTATTTCGGACACGGTCTCGGTCACAGCGCCGGCCTTGAAATCCATGAAAGCCCCGCCTGCAACACAAAGGATGAAACCGTACTGGAACCGGGAGTTATAATGACCTGCGAGCCGGGTATCTATCTTCCGGAAAAATTCGGCGTCCGTATTGAAGACATGGCCGTCATAACGGAAAACGGCTGTGAGAATATTACTAAGTCCCCAAAGAATCTGATTTTACTCTGAACGAACAGTAAACCATCTTAATATTAAGCTTTTATATGTTTTTTGGATAATTTTATAGACAATATACTAAAATGTGTAAAAAACTATTGCAAATAAAACCAAGATGTAGTAGAATATATTTATAACATATATGTACAATAAAATTCGGAGGTATTTTTTATGATAACGGCAGGAGATTTCAGAAACGGCATAACCTTTGAGGAAGACGGCAATGTACTTCAGATTGTTGAATTCCAGCATGTTAAGCCGGGCAAGGGAGCTGCTTTCGTAAGAACTAAAATCAAGAATGTCATTACAGGCTCTGTAATTGAAAAAAGCTATAATCCTTCCGCAAAATTCCCGTCTGCTTTCGTTGAAAGGAAGGATATGGAGTATTCCTATTCGGACGGGGACCTTTATTACTTTATGGACCAGGAAACCTATGAGCAGATTCCCATCAGCAAAACGGAGCTTTCCGACAACTTCAGATTCGTCAAGGAACAGATGATATGCAAGGTTTGCTCGTATAAGGGCAAGGTTTTTGCCGTTGAACCCCCGAACTTTGTCGACCTTAAGGTAACCCAGACCGACCCGGGCTTCAGAGGGGACACCGCGACAAATGCCACTAAACCCGCCGTCCTTGAAACCGGCGCGGAAATAAAGGTGCCTCTCTTCATTGACGAGGGTGATATGGTCCGTATTGACACACGCACAAGCGAATATATGGAAAGAGCCTGAATCTGATGCCGTCAGGGCATGAAAATATAAGATAATGGTTTTTCATTGCATAATGGTATATAATAATACCGCATAGACTTAAATCTGTTTTTCTAATCAGATAAAAAATTTAAAGTTCTGCCCGAAAGGCGGACATGCGGAAAGGATGGTCATAATAATGAAACTCGGAGAAAAAGTATCATATTTGAAGGGGCTTATCGAGGGACTTGATATTAACGAGTCTACAAAGGAGGGAAAGGTTATTTCCCTTATGGCTGAAATTCTGCAGGAAATCTCGGCTGAGGTTGAGGAGCTTCAGGACCAGATTGATGAAATAGTTGAGGTTGTGGATGTGATTGACGAAGACCTCGGCGAAGTTGAACGTGATTTTTACGAGGTTGATGAAGACGATTATTGCTGCGGTGATGACGATGACGACGATGATTTCGATTTTGACGACGATGATGAAATTTATGAAGTGGTATGCCCTACATGCAAAGACACGATTTGTTTGAATGAAGATATGCTTAATGAAGGTTCTATTGACTGTCCCGGCTGCGGCGAGCTTTTGGAATTCGATTTTAGTGATAATATAAAGTAAGGTATATTTTAAAACATTAATATATTAGTACCTCATAACAACTAATAATTACGAATAATAAATAAAAATCATACCGCC
>DBCY01000149.1:0-8174 GCA_002293295.1 Ruminococcus sp. UBA946
CGTCGCATAGCGACGGCATTTTTTAATTATTCAGCAGACATTAATTAAGGTTTATACACCTGCTCCTTATAATTTTTATCATAATATGCGTCGATAATTGATTTTATCATGAGCTTCGAATACTCCCCGTGTTCGATAAAGCCTGAAAACGCAATTTCAGGATTGTCCGACGGATAAAATCCGATGAACGCCGAACCGGTATCCTCTTCGGAAGTCATCTGCGGCGTTCCTGTCTTTATTGCCGCCTGTCCGGGGAGCGCGCTGAGCAGGTAAGGTTTATAATAATCCCTTTCGCTAGGATAAGAATACGGCGCGAAATTTGCCGCAAGCTCCATACCCTCGATGATACTGTCAAAAGTATAGCCTGTTTTATCCTCAATCACATTTGCAACCGTCGGCATCGTATGAGAAACAATATCGTTCATGTTGTAAGTATAAATATTCTTGATAATATAAGGTTCGTATCGGATACCCTTATTTGCCAGGGTCGACGCCTGGACAGCCATCTGAAGAGGAGTGACGCCAGTATCCGACTGCCCGATGGAAGCCTGTACAACATTGCCCGCTTCCCAGTCCTTATTCCTCTCGGCAAAAAAATCAGGTGTTGCTATATAGCCTTTATTTTCAAAGGTTTCAAGACCGGTAATCTCTCCCAGCCCGAAATAAGACGCATACTCGGCAATTCTGTCAATACCCGTGATTCTTCCCACGTCATAGAAAAATATATTGCATGACTTCTCGATAGCCGTTATTACATTTATATTGCCGTGCCACCCCGTACACTCCGGCTGATAATCATCCCAGTAGGTATAAGTGTGGTTGCACCGGATATGGGTTTGGGTATTAATAAATCCTTCATTAAGAGCCGCTGCCGCCACAACCGGCTTAAAGGTGGAACCGGGACGGTATATTCCCTGCGTCGCCCTGTTCACAAGCGGATTATTTTCGGCATTCAATACCGATGAATAATCTTCCAGATAATCGTTCAAATCATATGTCGGCGCTGTTGCCATAGCAAGCACGGCGCCCGTTTTGGCATCCAGTACCACGATTGCCCCCGCGTTTCCGCCTGTTCCCTTGGCGCTGTAAGAAGTCTGATTCTGAAGCCACATAAGATGATTTTCAAGGGTTTGCTGTACGTTCCTCTGATAATCTATTTCAACGGTAAGCTGAACTGTATTGCCGGGTACCGCGTCTTCGGTAATTAAATCCGACACCACCGCTCCGTTGACAAGCTCCAGAGTGCGTATTCCCTTGGAACCCCTGAGCTCGTTTTCCATGGCAAGCTCAACTCCGCTTTTGCCCAGGGAATCATTCAAAGCATACCCTGTTTCTTTTTTCGCAGCGTATTCCTCGGCGTTTATAGCTCCTATAGTACCGATTAAATGGGGAGCTGCGTCGGAAACGCTGTAATACCGATTTGGTTCCTCGACAACATCCATTCCGTCAAGCGAATATGAAGCTTCTTTAAGCTTAATAACCATTTCCATCGGGATGTCTTCGGCAAGCGTATACCTGTTTGATAGGGAAAAGCTTCTAAGCGCCATTTCATACCTTATGCCCGCAATAATGCGTTTTTCCTCCCCTGTGTAGGATTCGTCAATCTGATAAAGCTCTGTCATTTCAAGAATGCATTCGTCGGCGGTGGCATAAGGCTGAACCATAATACTATTTCTCAGCTTGGCAATATCGCTTTCCCTGCCGGTCAGGAATTCATACGGCTCCGATTTTGTAATAGGGAGACTGTCAATCCATTCGACATTGCCCTTTCTGAGAATTAAAGCGATTGAACAAATAATATTGTTCCATTCATTCTGCCCGGAAGGAAAAAACGCCTTTTCCAGAACAACATTGTATCCTACTTTGTTGCTGACGATTTCAACGCCGTTTGCGTCGACGATTTCGCCTCTCGGAGAGGTGATAATCTGAGAAGCCATAGAAGTGCTCTGGGCTTTAAGCCGGTATTCCTCCCCGTCTACAATCTGAATTTTCATAAGTGAAATCACACACAGCGACATAACCGACAGCGTTACAGCCATAAAGAAAAACGCTCTGATTTTTTCAAAAATACCCTTCATACCTTACTCCTAATTACCGGTTTACAGGGCGTGACCCCGCGTCGCAACGCTGAATGCCCGAAATGTTTTGCAAAACGGAACGCCGAGGGCGTCGTTCCCTACAAAATTTTATTTGTTATTCGCGGACAATATCGTCCGATTTTTCTTCTATGAAATTTTCCCTTATTACTCCCAGATGCTTGACAAGGAATTTTATAAGATAATAGAACAGCGCCGTAAAAACATTCGTCATTGCAATTACCGGCAAAAACTCATGATAGAAAATATTAAAGCCCTCGTTATAATCCCATATGGAAAAATAAAATAAGTAACGCAGCAAGCCCTGAATAAAAGTAACCCCTGCTGTAATAAGCAGAATATTAATGAAATGCTTTTTCATTATAACGGCAAAAAGCAGGGAAGTGAAAAGGCAGCACCACATAAGTATAATCCCGGAAAACCCGATTAACGTACCCTCGGCGGAGTCGAGCAGCATACCTGCGACAAGACCTGTCAAAGCCGAATTAAAAGGCTCTTCGTACATTGCAATGCAAAGCGAGACAGGAATAAGCAGCAGCGGAGTTTTCAGAGGAAGGCTGACAGTCGTCATATAAATATATACTGCCGCTATCATCAGATAATATATAAACCAACGGATAATACCGTTCCGCTTTTCTTTCTTTTTCTTTTTATCAATATTCATTGCAGCGACCATCCTTTTCGGGCGTTTTGTCCGTCAGGACAAAACGCCCTACTCGGCAATTTCCATTCCGTTAAAGCTGAGGATAACAAAAACATCGGTTAAGGTTTCGGGAGCAATAGCAGGTTTTATCGTGGCATACTGGGAAAGTCCGCTGTCCTCGACGCCGGTTTCCTCAACGGTTCCGACAAGAAGACCCGCCGGAAACGATTCGCTGCCTGTCGTAAAGAAAACATCCCCTTTTGCTATTTCAGCCGTTTTGCTGATATAACTGACGCGGCAAAGTCCGTCCGCCGCCAATTCGTAATCGCCCTCCATAACGCCGGTCGCTTTGCTTTGAACGGTAGTAACCCCTATCGCCGTCCTGGGCGAATAAAAAGTTCTGACTTTGGAGGTGCTGCTCGAAACTTCATAGCATACGCCGACCAGCCCCGTTGCTGTGATTACGGGATAATTAGGCTTTATGCCGTCGTCGCTGCCCTTGTTAATGGTAAAGGAGCCGTAAGGGTCGTTTGTGTTCCGTGCGATTACGGAACAGGGAGGTGAAAACTCATAATCCTCGTATTCATCCTTAAGCCCCAGAAGCACTCGAAGCTCTTCATTTTCGCGCCGCAGCTTGTCATAATCGATAATATCGTTGTAAACCTCGTTTAAGGTATTCCTTAGCTGTTCGTTTTCGTTGTAATATTTTTCTGCGTTAAAAAGCATATCAAGGGAGGATGTTACTTTTTTTGATATTTTTGATGAAAAATTCTGGAACGGTTCGAACATCACCGAGAATATCGAAGCCGAATCGGACGTATATCCTTCCCTTGTAAGAGAAAAAATCAGTATTCCTATAACGACAGCCATCAGAGCCATTAAAACCTTGAATTTAACCGTTTTAAAAAAATCCCTCAAAAAAACACCGTCCTATGCTCCGTGTTAAAAAACAGGCGGATAATTATCCGCCTGAGAATAAGGTTTGTCAATAATACTTGGAGTCGTCGTTAAGGACTTCATGAAGCTTGTCGATATTTTCCAGAACCTTGCCCGTGCCGTCGGCGACGCAGTCAAGGGGTGAATCGGCAATAAGGACAGGCATACCCGTCTCCTTGTTTATGAGCTTGTCAAGACCCCTTATTAAAGCCCCGCCGCCCGCTAAGGTTATTCCCTGGTCGATAATATCGGCAGCAAGCTCGGGAGGCGTCTTTTCAAGGGTTACCTTAATGGCTTCAATCACATGCGCCAGAGGTTCGGCAAGAGCCTCCCTGATTTCGGATGTCGTAACCGTTATATTTTCGGGCAGACCGTTGAGCAGGTTGCGCCCCTTAATATCCATTTCGGCTTCGTTTTCCGTAGGGAATGCGGAACCGATTGCGATTTTTACATTTTCCGCGGTGCGTTCGCCTATCAGGAGATTGTATTTTCTCTTAATATAGTTGATAATGGCGGCGTCAAAGGCGTCCCCCGCAACGCGGACAGAACGCGACGTTACAATTCCACCGAGCGAAATAACGGCAACCTCGGAGGTGCCTCCGCCTATATCCACAATCATGGAACCCTGCGGTTCGGATACGGGAAGCCCCGCGCCAATTGCGGCAGCCATAGGCTCCTCAATGACATTAACCCGCTTTGCCCCCGCATTTTCGGCAGCTTCCTTAACGGCTCGCCTTTCAACGGCGGTAACCCCGGAGGGAATGCAGATGACAACCCTTGCCTTTGCAAAGGGCGCACCCTTCAGAGCTTTATGGATAAACTCCTGAAGCATGGTGGTGGTAATTTCAAAATCGGCGATAACGCCGTCCTTTAACGGTCTTACGGCAATTATAGAGCCGGGGGTCCGTCCGATTACGTCCTTCGCTTCCTGTCCGACATATTTCGCACGGTCTGTGCGCGTATCGACCGCGACAACCGACGGCTCCCTGATTATAATCCCCTTGCCCTTCATAAATACGAGTGTATTTGCAGTACCGAGGTCGATACCGATATCCTTTGTAAACATCCTTAAATGACCATTCCTTTCGCGTTAAGAAACTGTTATTATACTGCGCTGATTACATTTAACCATAAAACAACTGTTATACTAATATATTATATCATTTAAATACCCATACTACAACAGTTTTACAAACTTTTAGAGAAAAAAACAAAATTTGTTTCTTTTGTTAAAACATGATTATAAAACTAGCAAAAAGTTGTATATAATAACAAATATTTATAAAAACAGATTTTTAATTTGCGTTCTCCGTATCTATAATTATATTAATTTAATTCCTGAATATTCTGTTATACACGATTAATGAAATTATAATGCATATAATCTGAGCGATATTAACGGACAGGGTAAAGCCGAAAGCAAGCTTCATGACAATCAGGTCAAGCACAGCGGGCGAACCCGTGTCAAGCCCTACGGACATTGTATAAGCCAGCCAGTCCAGGTATCTGACACCATCGCAGAGACCGGCTATGACCGTTCCCGCAGCTATTCCCGCGATAAGGAAAAAAATAAAAGCAATCGTCTTTTTTATACTGCCCTTCATATTGTTAAAACAACCTTTCCGTTTAGTTTGGAGTGTGGAGTGTGGAGTGCAATGTCAATAATTTAAGCAAAAAACGAATAGCTTTCTAATCGTAAGTGGTCAGTGATTAGTGGTCAGTGGTCAGATTTTTTGAGTATAATCTGTAGGGAACGACGCCCTCGGCGTTCCGTTTTATATATAAATCTGGCATCTGGCTTCTGGGAACTGGAATCTTTTAAGGTGAAATTCCTTAAGTTGTTGACATTGATGAGGAGTAAGGAGTAAGGGGTTGCGAAGCCAGCGGGACGATGCGGACATCGTCCCCTACTAACTACTAATAACTATTTTCTGACAACTATATAACTCCCCTGTAGTAAAGTCCCCTAGTGAAGACTTTATCGTGAATTTTTTCTTTGTTTATATAGCTGTTGACGGTTTTTAATATCTGTTCCGGATTTTCTTCATAAAAATCCAGAACCATAAAGTCAACGGAAATATCATCCGCCTTATCCGGCATCATAAGCTTGTCACAGTTCAGTATTTCGGTATAATCACTGCCGCATCGTACATGAAATTTCCTTCCGGTTTTGTCTTCAAGTGTCCCGGTACAGTTTTTGCAGCTTCCGTCAGCCGGTCTGACCGGGCAGTTTAAGGTCAGCATGACAGGCAGGTACCCATGCAGAATTGCGCCTGTGCGGATATCCGAACCGAGCTTTTTGATTTGTGAAGCCCTGCATTCAAACGATATGATAGCGTCCTCAAGCGACAGCCCGTAAAGAACGCTTAAAGTATGCGAGTTGACTGCGTTGAGCCCGAACCCGCCGTGCAGGATAAATCCCGAATCCCTTCCAAGCTTTATATGCGCTAAGTTATTGCATAGGATATGCCTAAAACCCTTATCACGTAATTTTTTAAGGAGTCCCGAAAGCTTTTTTTCATCGGATACAAACCGCGGAGGGGAAATAATAATCTTTTCATCCGCGGCTATTTTTCCGCATTCCGAAGCTGGTATTATTATCATTTTTATTTTATCATTCTGAATTATTTCATTACTGAGCTGTTTAGCACTGTAAATCTGAATCCATATATCCCCGGCTGTTTTCCTGCCGTTCAGCGTAATATCCGTATTTATACCGTAAATATCATAAACCGGTGTGTTTTTGCTAATTATTGCCTTATCCATATCTTCGCAGGCGGTGCGCCTTAAAGCATTGATTTGCGACGGGGTCATCATGAGCATTCCCCTGGTCTCAACGGTGCAGACGCCGGGTTCATAAACGGTTCCGCCGAGCTTTGAAAGCTGCCTTGAAATACTTTTTTCGTCCGACGGCACGCTGTTTGCGGGCGAAGGAATATCCCCTTCAACGCTGACTGACAAATCCCCGCAGGTCATCGTCAGAGCAGCCGGTATGCCGGGTTTCATAATGAATTGAAAGTCAGCGTAAAAAGCTTTTGTTTCTTTACGGTATGCTTCCCTCAGTTCAGGCAGAACCTTACCTGCGGATACCACGTCATCTTTTGTCCGCGTTCCGAACATACCGGCTCCGGGATTGCCGGTCAGATAACCGTCGGTAAAACCGCTTCTCGAAAAAACGGCTTTCAAGGCGGCAGTATCAGGTGAAGAGCCGTTCATAGCGGAACGGCAGGACATTACCGCCGACGCGGTATATTCCGGACGTTTCATCCTTCCTTCAATTTTAAATGAGTCCACCCCTGTTTCTGCAAGCCTTTCAAGATGATTTACAGCCGACAAATCCTTCAGGGATAAGTCATGCCGGCTGCCTTTTCCGCCGGAACGTGAAAACGGAAGGCGGCAGGGTTGCGCGCAAAAACCCCTGTTTGCACTTCGGGAACCTATCAGCGCGCTCATGAAGCACTGCCCCGAAACGGACATGCAAAGAGCCCCGTGAACAAAAACCTCGGTTTCAATTCCGCATCCGCAGATTTTTTCAATCTGAGGTATACTTAGCTCTCTTGCAAGCACAACCCGCGAAAACCCAAGTTCTTTTAAAAGCATTGCGCCTTCGTAAGTATGAACACTCATTTGGGTGGAGGCGTGGAGCTTCATACCGGGAGCAACCTGTTTTAAAAGCTTTGAAGCTCCTAAATCCTGAACGATTACAGCGTCAATGCCGGCTTCAGCAGAACTTACCGCCTCCTGTAAAAAAGATTTTATTTCAGAGTCAAAAACAAGCGTGTTCATAGCACGGTATGCTTTTGCATTATGAAGGTGGCAGTAATCAACAGCTATTTTAAGTTCATCCGGTGTAAAATTGGCGGCGTTTCCCCTGGCGGAAAATGTTTTCCCGCCGAGATAAACCGCATCGGCGCCGCACCTTACGGCTGCATAAACGCTTTCAAGGCTCCCGGCTGGCGCAAGCAATTCCGGCAAGCCGGTTTGTTTTTTTATCATAGCGGTTAATCCGTCAATATTTGTTGGTTACTTTTTTCACATTAACCGGAACGCTCTCAAGGGTCATCTGCTCTTCAATGTTCTTTTGCATTTTAAGGATTTCAATTTCGTTTTCGAGAACCGAAACCCTGGCTGCCAGTTCGTCCTTTTGTTTTATTAAACCTGCGATTTCCTTAAGAGCGTCGTCGCGTTCGCTGCGTGCAAGACAGGCGTCGTCAACATATTCCTTAATCTGGGTGCGTATGTTATCGATGCTGTCGTTAGCTTTTTTCGCTTCGTCGGAAGCCGCAAGCGCGACAAGAAGCGCTGAATTGAATACCGTCATCGAATCGTTTGTTTTTGACATACCGTAAATCTGACTTTCCAGTTTCTTCGCAAGATTGATATAATAAATAGGCTCGTCCTCTGTTTTAAGCGCAAATTCCTTGCTGCAAATCGTAACTTTAAAACTGTTCATTTAAACACCCTTCTTTTTAGGGAGTGTTCGAAAATCATCAATATGC
>DBCY01000149.1:8284-14438 GCA_002293295.1 Ruminococcus sp. UBA946
TCTATACACATTGCTAATTATCGCACGCCCTAGAACCTTTACAGTATTTTCGTATTTTAACTTTAATATATTATATTATAATATATTCCGGTTGTTTTTTCAAGCATTAACCGGCTAATATTTAAAAATTTTAAAACTTATTAATACTCTGTCCGGCTCCGGTTTTAAATCAAAGTCACGCTCCGCCCTGTTTTCAGCGAAAGGGTCAGATGATTTCGTTTTTCCGAGTTGACGGGTATAGCCATCATAAGCTCATTAATTATGCTAACCGCCCGTTTTTTATCGGTGGCATATAAAGGAACCTTTAATGTCCGGATTGAACCTGCGCTCCACAGGCAGCTTGCGGTTTATTCATCATCACACGGCAAATCCTTAAACGCCGCCGTTGAAGAAGCCATAAGGGGACTGGTTGAATAATTTCATCTTGATTTGAATTTAGGTCTGCGCTGATTTTGCGGCGGAGAAGACGGCGGTTCCCTGTCCGGGAAAGGGTTCGGCTTTTCCGCCGCCTGCGTTTTATTGTTTTCAATAGCAGGCTCCGTGCCGTCAACCGGAATATCGTCATCCCCGCCGCCGACCGACAATTCGCCGTTCACAACCGCAATCCGCTTTAATTTTTCCTCCAGTTCGGCGGCGCGTTCAAAGGGTTTGTTCAGACTTGCCCTCGCTTCCTCCAAATCGGATTTAGCCTTGTCAAGCGAAGCGGAAAGATTTGAAATGCGCTGGTTGATTTGAATCCCCGCAAGGTTTTCAATCCTCCGGATATTGCCGAGAGGGTTGCCCCTCTCGACGTCGCTTCTGTATGCAAGTTTACCCCGAAGCTCCGTATAGCAAGATGCAGCGTCCAGAAGAAAATTACTTTCATTTTTACAGACGGTCAGCCGGAATCCGTAATATTCGCCTATGTTCCGGCTTTCCCCGCTGACCGAGCATTTAAAAATCGCTTTTTCATGCTTGTTTACCTTGCTGTCGGGGGCGGGAAGGCGCCGGGGAAAATGCACCTTGAATCAAGCCCCAGAAGCCGCGCTTCGTGCGTGATTTTCAGCATGTTGTCAGCCGAGGGGTCTACGTTACCGTTATAAATCGCCTGCGCGCGGGCGGCTAAGGTTTTCATGTGAGCCTTCTTTTTTTCATCCGGCTTTGCCGTTACGATTTCAGGCTTCCCGCCCTTTATTTCCGGAACGGGGAGGTCAAGCATATCGGAGGTCTGAATATCCGCAAATTCCTTGTACATCTGCATAAGTTCGGGTATATTCGTGAATTTTAAAAAGCGGTTTTTCATACGGAACCCGTCGCTTTCAAACCGCGGACATCCCCATATAGTTTTCAAGGATTATACTGGGAAGGTTTGAAAATCATAGATTGTATCCGTAAAAAATATAAATTGATTGCAATATCGGAAATTATGGATAATGTAATGGCTTATAAAAGGGTTTTATGCTTAGAAAAATGTTGGTTATATGTTGAAAAAGTGGAAGAAACCGAATATCAACGGTAATAACGGCATTGTTTTTCAACATAATATGAGTTTATTCAACTTATTTCACACATTTTTCAACATGGCGCTTGAATTATTTAATTGAATACGGTAAATTAATATAAACACCCTTTAGTATAAATATATAAAATACCTGTAACATATTTTTAATAGCTATTGCAATTATCTATCAAATGCTGTAAAATTAATATGGAGCTTTAGTTAAAGTATCGAAAGGGTGTAGGTTTAATGAGTTTATTGAAATGCGCGGCAATTTTTTCCGACCATATGGTATTGCAGAGGAATAAGAATATTAAAATATGGGGAACGGCATCGAACTTTACGGATGTAATCGTTACAATAGGAGATAATAAAACCTCCTGTTACGTTAAGGAGAATAAATGGACGGCTGTCCTTCCTCCTATGGAGGCGGGAGGTCCGTATGAGGTGACCGTTTCCGACGGTAACGGCAACAAACTGGTTTTTAAGGATATTATGGTCGGCGAGGTCTGGTTCGCGGGCGGTCAGTCCAATATGGAGCTGGAGCTAATCAACGCGAAAAACGGCAGGGAATACATAAAAAATTCCGAAGGCGTTAACGTACGCTATTATTATACCAAGAAAAATCCGTTTATCGATGAATACTTTTATCTGGATGAGCGCGACAACTCATGGTTTGCCGCAAAACCCTGCGAAGAAATAAATCACTGGTCTGCCGTGGCATATTTTTACGCCAAAAAGCTTTCCGAAGAGCTTGGGGTTACCGTGGGAATTATCGGATGCAACTGGGGGGGAACCTCCGCAAGCGCCTGGATAAGCAGAAAAATGCTCGGAACCGATACCGATACAAAAACATATCTTGACGAATATGATACCGCAATGGGTAATAAATCCTTTGAGGCTTACTGTGCCGAGCTTGATGAATATGACCGCTGGTATAACGAATGGCAGCCGAAAATAAATGAATTTTATAGTAAAAACCCTCATGGTGTCTGGGGGGACGCGCTTGAATTTGCCGGTCCGAGCAGATGGCCGGGTCCGCTTGGGCCAAAGTCGCCGTACCGCCCCTCAGGGCTTTATGAAACAATGGTTAAGAGGGTAATGCCTTATACCATAGCAGGTTTTATATATTATCAGGGCGAAAGCGACGACCATAAACCCGTTGTATACTACAAGCTTCTGAAAATGCTGATTGAGCAATGGCGCTGCGACTGGGAGGATGATACGCTGCCGTTTTTATTCGTACAGCTTCCTATGCATATTGAAAGAGGGGATACCGATTATAAACACTGGTGCAAGGTACGCGAATCCCAGTACCGAGTGCATAAAACAACCGCTAACACAGGGCTTGCCGTTGCGCTTGACTGCGGCGAATACGGGAATATACATCCCATTGATAAAAAACCCGTGGGCGAGCGTTTATGCCTCCAGGCCCTGTACCACGTATATAAAAGGATTGAAGCCGGCGACGCTTACGGAGCGTTTTATAAATCGCATGTTTATGAAAACGGCGGTGTAACTGTTTTCTTCGAATACAACAAAGGGGGATTCGAAATCAGGGGCGGAAAAATCACCGGTTTTGAAATAGCCGGCGCCGATAAAAAATTCGCTGCAGCCGAAGCGGAAATTAAAGGCGACGGTATCTTTGTTAAATCCGGCAGCGTTGCAAAACCCGAGTATGTCCGTTATAACTGGACAAATTACGCCGAGGTCACCGTGTTTTCAAAAGCAACCGGCATTCCTCTGGCGCCGTTCCGTACGTCGGTGTGCGATGAGTAAAGAACAATACGAACAGATTAATATAAGAAGAATTAATCTGAGTATATACACTTTTTTAATTTTATTCATATGCGGTGCGTGCGGTAATAATCCGGAAATTAATGAAAACAGTAATATTACGGAAAATTCTGTTATTATAACCGAAATCACGGAAGCAAAGAATGATAATACTGATAAGCGTATTGAAACAGCATCAATGCTTCAGAGTAACGAAGCATCGCCGGTATATTATGATATTGACAAATCAAGCCTGCCATATAAATTAGCGCAGATTCTTCATGATGAGTTAGAAGAAAACATATTAAATCCGGGTGATTATGGCGAATATTGGTTTGAAGACATGCTTTCATTCGGCGAATCATATACTGTTGCCGATTGTTGTGTGATTGACTTAAACGGAGATGATAAACTTGAGTTTATTTTTGTCAAGCAGTCACCCGGAAGTATAATTTGGTCAGAATTACTTATTTTTTAAGTTGACGACGGAAGCAAATTATTTGAAATGGGTAAGTCAGGAGTCGGATTCGATATATGCAGGGATGAGAATAACAATATAATCATTTATAATCAAACTATTCTGGCGCATGACTGTTATCATATTTTTATATCAATTACTAATGAGGAATATAAATACAGTGAAGATACTTTACTGGAGTTAGGGGTTAATGATATTCATGAAAATATTAAACTGACCTGTTTCCACGAAAATTGGATTGATAATATGCCTTCGCCATATCATTATTTTGACAGTCTTTCAATATATGATTACCCGATAAGTGAGAAAGATAAGTATCAGAAGGATTCAGATAAATATATTAACAGTTTGACTTTCTTTACTGATGAAGTAAATTTCTGTAAAATTATTAATAAAGAATTAAGCAGTATTGAGAAAACCGCCTTGGCTTTTAAGTTTTTTGATGATTATGTGATGAATTAATCTGTTGAAGAAAATCTATGAGTATCCGCACAGGCGGAGGTAATTACCATGAGCAGGATGTTTGCTTATTTATTATGTTTTAACCTGATTTTTCTGTCCTCATGCGATACGGAGAATCAAGATTCACCAAATACCAAATCGGGGATTATTTCTTCTTCAACTGTAGAAACATCAACCTCCTCCGTTTTTATTGAAACTAAAACCTCAATCGTAAATAAAATTAATAAGATAACTATAAAATCACCCCAAGAAATCGATAATAACTATGATGGAACCGTAAAGCAGTTATTATCTTATAAAGCGGCAAAAGTTTTATATGATGATTTATATAATTGCTATATTAATCAGGATAATTATTATCATAGCTGGTGGCTGACTGTAAGCGAACATTGGGAGGATGAGTTTTCGGATATTATTAGAGTGGGTTTATTCGATATGAACAACGATGGCAGTGGTGAAATATTATTCAGAAAATATCCGGCAGGTATTGACGGAAAGGATTGCAATTATATTCTGTATTCTACGGCTTCAAATACTATTTTACTTAATAACCCATTACGGGGGGATTTTTATTTATATCAAATAGGAAGTAATGTTTTACTGCATACATTACATCAAGTTCAAGGCTTTACTGTTATGAGTTATTTTGAATTAGTAAATAATGAATATAATTATGGTTTGGTAACTAACGAATTACAACAATACTATTCTATTGATTATGTTGATAAAAATATAAAAATCACAAGTTATTTAGATAACTGGAAAACTGATGCGAATAATTACTATTCAAAATATACAAGCGGAGAAGATGAGTATATTTATCGGGAAACGTATGAGAATAATACCCAGTTTGAAAATGATATTAATAATTATCTTATTGATTTAGAAGACTGTACATATTTGTTAAATAACAGTGAAATTATTTTAAGTAAAGATGATTTTAAAAGTTTTGAATCGCTGTTAAAGGCATTAACACCTTTAGACAACCATATGAAAAATTAAACATTATTCAAATTTTATATAATATTAAATAAACACAATTACCAAATAACAGACACCCGGAGGTATAAAATGAAAATAACGGAGCTTTTCGGCAATAAAAAAACAGTGCTGTCATTCGAGGTTTTCCCGCCGAAGAAAACAAGCCCTGTTGAAACCATATACAGCACATTAAATGAATTAAAAGACCTTTCGCCGGATTTTATCAGCGTCACCTACGGAGCCGCGGGGAATACCGCGGATACCGTTACCTGCGATATCGCGGCATATATAAACAATACGCTCGGAATCACTTCAGCCGCTCACCTTACCTGTGTTTACAGCTCCAGGGAGGATATTCTGACCAGCCTTTCACAGTTTAAGGAGAGGGGTATTGAAAATATCCTGGCGCTGAGAGGGGATATTAATCCCGAACGTCCCCGGCTTAATGATTTTATGTATGCGAGCGACCTGGTCAGCTTTATCAGTCAGAACGGGAATTTCGGTATTTCGGGTGCGTGCTATCCCGAAACTCATTCCGAAGCCGCCGATATGAAAACCGATATAACAAACCTGAGAAAAAAGGTTGAAGCGGGCGCAGGGCATTTGATTTCACAGCTTTTCTTTGATAATAAGGTTTTCTATGATTTTATTGAAAAGACCGCTATTGCCGGAATCAGCGTTCCCATAGAAGCGGGGATTATGCCGGTAGTCAATAAAAACCAGATTGAACGTATGGTATCGATGTGCGGAGCCAGCCTTCCCGTCAAATTCTCTAAAATAATGCAGAAATATGAACATAATCCGGAAGCCCTGCGAGACGCCGGCATTGCCTATGCGGTCGACCAGATTGTAGACTTGATTTCAAACGGCGTTGACGGTATTCATCTTTATACGATGAACAACCCCTATGTCGCGCGCAGAATAAGCGGGAGCATATCCAGTTTATTAGGGCGTGTCCGAAAATCATCAATATGCACATA
>DBCY01000137.1:0-22019 GCA_002293295.1 Ruminococcus sp. UBA946
TCTATCTGCTTCCATTCCCGAAAAAAAATTAGCATACCTTAGAACTTGAACGCCCCACGTATAAGGAAAACACAGAGCAAACATTCTGTTTATCACAGCCAGTGCTGGAGTTGCAAGGGACATTTAATGGTAGCATCTCCTCTCAATTTGAGAGTAGCTTTATACGCAGTTGTAATGACTTGTCACGTGCTGAGGTTCCGGTTTGTGTGGCCCTCATAAACAGCTGACTCACTTGTCACGCTGTAGGATATGTCAGATGTGACCACTCCTGTCTGTCTTATTTCTCAAATTATGTTCCGTCCTGTAGTGCCATATCTTCTTTTCTCTTCATATCTTCAATGTTTTTGTGGATAAACCTTTTGTTGCGCCGCCGCCCGAAAATGAAGAGCATTCATATTTCTGGCATTCGGGAGAACTGCTGTCATATTACCGCGACTGGTATATTGAGTATTCCTCGGAAATTATCTTTGACTGCGATTCGTCGGGTATACCCCACAAGCACGCTATGAATATCGTTTATGCACGGAAAATTCAGCAGAACCTCTTATAAAAACCTAGAAAGGATGAATAAAATGGCAAAAGATAACAGATTTATTATCAGTCATAAAGACACAGGAATCATCGACCAGGTTAAAGTGTTTACCGATACAGAAACCGGCGTACAATATCTTTTCGTTCAAAGCGGTTACGGCGGAGGATTGACTGTTTTAGTTGATAAGGAAGGTAAACCGCTGCTGGATGAAAGGTATGCAAAATGAATCCCGCTAAAAACTGCCGCTTTTTATGGTGACGGGGGTAACGACGCAGGAAAGCACATGAAACCTGAGGCGGCGAAAAAATTAAAACGGAGAGCTGGTATATGGAATTATCAACTGAGAGGTTAATAATACGAAACTTAAATGATACTGATTTACCTGAATTTGAACGCACATTAAACGAGATTCAACGAACCTGTATGGGCGGTTCGAGGGAATTCTTAAACTGGATTATTTCTCAATATGAACGAATGGATATAATAAACGATTTAATTTGTTTGGGGCTATTTGATAGGTATAACGGAACGCTTTACGGAACGGTCGGAGCCGGAAAACATGATGATTTGCATGAACCCGAGATTTTTTATATGCTGCTGCCGGAAGCAAGAAAGAAAGGGTATGCAACGGAGGCTGTAAAGGCAGTAACAGATTGGGTTTTTGAAAACTACAGGATACCATATCTGATTGCTACGGTAACTGTGGATAATCTGAATTCTCAAAAGGTATTGGAACGGTGCGGTTATCAATTTATCGAAGATAAAACATTACTGGTTCATGTTGAAGGGAATAAATATGATTTTATGTATTATCGGTTTTATCCCATTACTGGTATATCTGCGCTGTAAACTAAAAAAGGTGATGATGAAAAATGAATCCGACTAAAAAACTGCCTCTTTTTGTGGTAACAGGGGCAAGCGGGGTCGGAAAGTCCTCCGCATGCGAAGTATTGTTTCAGAATGAAAAGGATTATATCGTAATTGAAAACGATTTATTCTGGAATAAAGTATATATGACTCCCGAGAATAATTACAGACCGTACAGGGAACTGAGCTTAAGGGTTTGCGCAAACATTTCCCAGGCAGGACTGCCGGTCGTCCTTTGCTGTGCCGCAATGCCCGAACAATTGGAAGTATGCCGGGAACGGGGGTATTTTACAAAAATACACTATCTTGCCGTAGTCTGCGATGACAACGTTTTGGAAGAACGCATGAGAAGCGGAAGAGAAATAACTGACACGGACTGGATTCAGGGCTCAAAGGATTTTAACGGCTGGTTTAAGAACAGGGATAAAACTGTCAAGCCTGAAATCACGCTCCTTGACAATTCAGAACTGACCCCGGAGGAAGCGGCTGAAATTATTGACAAATGGATAAGGAGAAAAATGTGAAAACCCGGGTAATATACAGTAAAAATGCCGATTATCAGAAATTTGAGGTTTTACAGTCAAACCGTAATAAAAGGCATAAATACAATGAATTCCTTGTTGAGGGCGTGCGCAGTATAAATGAAGCAATAAAAAACGACTGGAAAATCATCTCGTTTATTTATTCGGAAGACAAAGCCCTTTCAGCATGGGCAAAGGATGTTTTAAATACTGTTAAGACAAGTATTAATTACTCGCTTAAAAATAATCTTATGGATGATTTGAGCCGAAAGGAGGATTCGTCGGAATTACTTGCGGTAATAAAGATGAACGGTTACCGGAATATCCCCGTTTCTTCTGAAAACCCTGTGATTGCTTTATTTGACCGACCGTCAAATAAAGGAAACCTGGGTACGATGCTCCGTTCCTGCGACGCTTTCGGCGTTAATTTACTGATTATAACGGGACATTCCGTTGATATTTATGACCCGGATGTTATCAGCGCGTCAATGGGTTCGTTTTTTAAAGTACCGTTTATAAAGCTGTCCGATAATTATAAAATCGATAATTATATTAATAACTTAAAAAATGATTTCCCTAATATTAAAATCATCGGAACCACTTCGCACAGTGAAACAGTATTATCCGGAATAAACCTTACAACACCCGTTTTATTCCTAATCGGAAATGAAACCGACGGTTTGAACCGTCATTTAACTGAAATCAGCGATTTAATGGCTTCTGTTCCGATGAGTGCGGATTCCTCCGCTTCATCACTGAATGTAAGCTGCGCCGCATCCATATTGTTTTACGAGACAATCAGGCAACGCAGTGCAATAAAATTATGAATGATTTTTTGAAAAGAGAAGGTATCGGAATGAACATACTTATATCAGTCTGCGAGGATTTCTTGTTCCCCGTTAAGGTAATGCTTTTATCGCTTACGCAGCATAACAGTGGTCTTGAAATATACCTGCTGCGCGGTTCGCTTACGGACGAACAGGTATCGGGTCTTAATGATTTTGTCCGGGAAAAATGCGGCGCCGTAATGACCGCAATTTCAGCAAAAGGGTATTTTAAGGATGTCCCCCTTTCGGAAATGTACAGTAAGCCGGAGCTTTATTACCGTCTGCTGGCGCCGTATATCCTGCCGCCGGAGCTGGACAGGATTTTATATATGGACGCCGATATTATCGTAAATGGTTCTCTTAGTGAATTTTATGGGCAGGATTTTGACGGCGCCTATGCGGCTGTAGTAAGCGACAGGTTCTATTTCTGCGACGAGGTTCAGGCACAGAAGAAAAAGCTCGGTATGAGCGACGGGGATATTTATTTTAATTCGGGAGTAATCCTCTTTAATTTAAAGGAATTCCGGAATAATATTTCATTTGAAGATATAACGGAATTTATTGCTGAAAACAGGGAAAAGCTTTTTTACTTCGACCAGGATATACTGAACTGTTTATTGAAGAACCATAAAAANNGTGCGACAGTAAAAATAATTTTCAGATGTATCCGTTTGAAGAAAATCTGACGCTTTCGCATGAAGATATAATAAACGCGTCAGTTTTGCATTATACCGACAGACCTAAACCCTGGGAGGTTAATTATCCGGGTAAGCTGCTATACCCCTACTGGAGCAATGCGATAAAAGCAGGTTTCATTGATGAATACCTTGATTTCTGGAAGAAAAGAGAATTATTGTAATAACAGGGAGATGATTTTAATATGAAATATACTAAGGAAGAAATCCTGAAAATCATGGATAATGATAAATATCCGCTTACGCAAAAATACAGTCCCGATTGGATTCTGGAAAATTCAATGGGCTCCCATTGCCTGTGGCTGACGGAAGCTCTTGTAACAAAGATGAATTTGAAACCGGGCATGAGAGTCCTTGATATGGGCTGCGGAAAGGCAATTAGCTCGGTTTTTCTCGCTAAGGAATTCGGCGTTACCGTTTGGGCGACCGATTTATGGATAAACCCGACCGACAATTACCGCCGGATTTGTGAAAGCGGCGTCAGTAATTCTGTATTTCCCGTTCATGCCGACGTAAATAATTTACCTTATTCCGACGGTTATTTTGACGCTATGGTAAGTATCAATTCTTTGTTTTTCTATGCGACGGAAGACGGATTTTTAAAGGACAAGCTTCTCCGACATATAAAACCCGGCGGTGAAATCGGAATTATAGTGCCGGGTTTCAAGCATGAATACACCGGTAATTACCCCGAAAGCTATAAGCATTACATAGAAAATGAAAACTGGGGTCTTGAAAACTGGCATACTGCACAGTGGTGGAAAAACCATATGGAAAAATCAGGGCTTGCCGATGTTATATCCGCCGACGATATGAACGGGGAAGGAACTGAAATTTTCCATAAGTCAATTAATGTCGTGAACGCGCATGAAGAGCCTTTCAATGTTATTTCATGGGATGACATCACCTTTTCACGCATAATAGCAAAAAGAAAGACAGGATGATTATATGGATATTTCCAAATCAATCGATTTCCTGCTTAATCAAGCGGGTATTGTGATAAAATACCGCTTACGAAAGGAAATCCTAAAGGACTTAAGTAAAACCGAGGAAGAGAATTATCTGGAGCAGATTTACCGTCTCCCCTTTTTCAAGCTGGTTGAAAGTTATGTCAAGCCAAGCGGTTATATCGGTTCGGGAGCTCACGGCGGGGATACCTGGAGAGGGAAAATACTGCATGAAACCCCGCTTCAGGACGGTGAAACGGCAGCGCGGCTGTTATCATACTATGCTGTTCCCAAAACCCACCCGATTGTTATGAATTTTGTCAAAGCCATGCGCGACGAGGAAATTTTAAGGGAAGCTTTTTCTTGTACACCACCGGAGGTAAACCGCTTTGAAAACCGTTTCCGCGGAATTAACACCGGTTTCTGCCTGATGACCTTAATATATGCCATGCAGGCAATGCTCGGATTCGGCGACGACGAATATGTTTTACCATTTCAAAACCTTTCATTGGAGGCGTTTAAAAGCATACTTCCGTTATCATCATTGAATGACATAACAAAAACCCGCCAAAGCAATGCAAAATACAACTATCCCTATATTGAGGAAACAACGTATTTCCCCTGCCAGTACCATCTCGAAACACTGGCTTATACAAATTCTTGGAGAAATCCGGAGAATATACAATTAATGGCTGACGCACTCAACCATTTTAACGAAATTCAAAAAGAATATACCCCTATACATATAAAAATAGGTTCAAGGTATTATGCGCCTTTTCCTTTGAATATGGAAAACCGTCCTGTCAGACCGTTTCATCCCGATACAATTGATATTATAACCTACCGGCGTTTGCTAACGGAAATAGCATTGCTCGGCGTAGGTGAAAATGCCGGGGTTATAATGGAGTCCGTTATAAATATAGAAAATGCCATAAACGAAGACGGCATTCTGAGGATGAATTTTGAAATTCCGCACAACAAACGATACTCGCCGAAAAACCTTTTATATCCCGCAGCCTACTGTGATGTGCGGCTTGAACCGGATTATAATAAAAAATATGCTCTTGAATGTGACCTTACCTTTTGGGCAGTCCAGTTTCTATACCTTGTCAAAGGAGATATATAATCTATGAATATTATTTATGAAGATACAAAAAAAGATTTGCCGCGCGAGCAACTGCACCGGCTGTTTGTTTCTGCCGGCTGGTCGGACGGTACGGAAACCCCGGAAATGGTTGAAAAGGGATACGGCATCCCCTGGTTAAACTCATCGCTTGTCGTTTTCGGCATGGGAAAACGACAAGCTTGTCGGAGCAGTACGCGTTTTAAGCGACACTATGTTCCGTTCGGTGATTTATGATTTGCTTGTCCTGCCCGAATACCAGAACAATGGAATAGGCAAAGAACTGGTAAGGCGGTGTATTGAGCATTTTCCTGACTCGGAGTGGCTGGTTGAAACAATTGAAAGCATATCGGGGTTTTATGAAAAAATCGGCTTTAAAAGAGCGGCAGGCAATGGTGAACGTGTGTTTTTATCAATTCCGTGTGAATTATTCAGCTAAAAATATATATTTACTTAATTTTGTATAATAATATTGAAATATTACCAATTATATAGTATAATTAATTGTATTTATATTTTGAAAGGAAAATTAAGATGGATGCCGCTATAAAAAAACAATTGGAAATAACCGCCTGTAAAGTCAGGATTGGAATCATCGAGGCTGTTTATAACGCTAAATCGGGTCATCCGGGAGGTTCGCTCTCAATAGCCGACCTGCTCACATATTTATACAGCATGAAGCTGAATGTTGACCCGAAAAACCCGAAAATGCCCGACAGGGACAGGGTTGTGCTGTCAAAGGGTCACTGCGCTCCCGCACTGTACTCAGTTCTTGCTCTGAGAGGATTTTTTCCTTATGACGAATTAAAAAAGCTCCGTAAAATCGGTGCAATGCTCCAGGGACACCCCGATATGAAAGGAACTCCTGGAGTTGATATGAGTACCGGTTCTTTAGGGCAGGGTATTTCAGCGGCTGCCGGAATGGCTCTTGCCGGCAAGCTAGATTCCGCCGGATACAAGGTATATGCCGTTTTAGGAGACGGAGAGATTGAGGAGGGTCAGGTCTGGGAAGCCGCAATGTTCGCTGCTCATAACAAGCTTGATAACCTTGTAGCCATCGTTGACAACAACGGACTGCAGATAGACGGGAAAATTACCGAGGTATGCTCGCCCATGCCCATAACCGACAAATTCGACGCTTTCGGCTGGCATGTCATTACAATGGACGCCCATGATTTTGACGATATAGAAAGAGCCTTCGATGAATCGGAAAAAATAAACTATAAACCGGTAGCAATTATCCAGACCTCAACAAAAGGCAGACATATTTCCTTTATGGAAAACAACGTAAGCTGGCACGGTTCAGCTCCTAATGACGAACAGTATAAACTGGCAATGGACGAACTTAATACCAGGCTCGAAACGCTTTTAAAGGAAGAGGTGCTGTAATTATGGATGTTCTGATAAAAAAAGCTACCCGCGACAGCTACGGCGAAGCGCTTGCGGAGCTTGGTTCCGTATACGATGATTTAATTGTTCTTGACGCCGACCTTGCGGCGGCTACTAAAACGGGAATGTTCAAAAAAGCATATCCCGAAAGGTTTATTGACTGCGGTATTGCCGAAGCCAATATGATGGGCGTTGCGGCAGGGCTGGCGGCTTCCGGAAAAAAAGTTTTCGCAAGCTCGTTTGCTATGTTCGCCGCCGGAAGGGCATTTGAAATAGTACGCAATTCAATAGGCTACCCTCATATAAACGTTAAAATCGGCGCGACCCATGCCGGTATTTCAGTCGGCGAGGACGGCGCTTCCCACCAGTGCAACGAGGATATCGCACTTATGAGGACGATTCCGGGAATGACCATTATAAATCCCGCCGACGATATTGAAGCAAAAGCAGCTGTGAAAGCGGCGGTTGATATTGACGGCCCCGTTTACCTTCGTTTCGGACGGCTGGCCGTTCCCGTTATAAACAATGCTGAAAACTATAAATTTGAAACGGGCAGGGGTGTATTATTAAGAGACGGCTCCGACATAACAATTATTGCCACCGGGTTAATGGTCAGCGAGGCTTTGAACGCGGCTGATACTCTTGCAAACGAAGGCATAAATGCCAGGGTGATTAATATTCATACAATCAAGCCTCTTGACAGGGATATTATATGCAAAGCCGCCCGCGAAACGGGAGTGATTGTTACAGCAGAGGAACACAGCGTAATCGGGGGGCTTGGTTCAGCCATTGCCGAGGCTGTGACTGAATGCTGTCCCTGTCCTGTTATAAAGGTCGGGGTCAATGATGTTTTCGGACATTCGGGACCAGCCGCCGACCTTTTAAAGGAATTCGGTTTGTCCTCTGAAAATATCGCAGAAAAAGCAAGATATGCGGTAACCTTGAAGTAGCCGAAATATCCTTTAGATAATCGGTAATCAATGAAAAGCAGGCGGGTTATCGCCCATCCAATAGATAATATTTTAATTAAAGCGGTAATAATTATTATATAAGAGGTAAAATTAATGCCCGAAATAAGTTTATTTTTTGGTATAAGAATCACATTAAATTATAACGACCATAACCCGCCTCATTTTCATGCGGAATACTCTGGTAATAAAGCGTTAATTAATATTGCTGATGCTACTGTGTTAAGAGGCAGACTTCCCAAAAAGCAATTAAAATTAGTTTTGGCATGGGCAGAGCTTCATAAGGATGATTTATTTATAAATTGGAACTTATCTAAAAACAGTAAAGAATTGTTTAAAATTGAACCTCTAAGATAAGAAGAAAGCGAGTTGAAAATATGGATTATTTTCCGGAAGTAATACAGGTAATCCCTACGGATGATTATAAAGTATATTTGTATTTCGACGACGGAACAATAAGGCTTTATAATGCTTCAGAACTAGTAACAAAAGGAATTTTCAGGCAATTAACAATCAACAATTTGTTTTATGAATCCTGTACCGTTTTAAACGGTACTTTAGCTTGGACACCCGATTTTAGTTATGATGTTTCTACTTGCTTGGATTTAGACCCTATTGTTTTATATGAAACCTGCCCTATTGTTGATGAACCAGCAAAATTATTTAGAAATATAACAGGATAAGTATTATTTTAATTATGGAGATATAATTCTTATGTCAATAATAGATACTTTTGATATTCAGACCGAAGCTTTAATAAACCCCCGTCATTTTGCTCCGCCGGTTGAGGGATTTCCGAAAACCGCCGTCGTCACATTCGGACAAAGATTTATTACGGCATTATCTGATTATTATAAACCGGAACAGATTGACGAAATGATTGCCTGCGTTGCCGTTCCGATTTATAAAATTATTTATAAAGGGAAAGAATTAGCAGTTTATTGCTCGACTTTAGGTGGACCGGCGTCTGTGGGGCTTATGGAGGAAATGATTTCAAAGAGCTGCGAAAAATTTTTATTCTTTGGTTCATGCGGAGTTCTTGACCGTACCCTTACCGAAAAATCCTTGATTGTTCCTAATTCCGCTTACCGTGACGAAGGAACAAGCTATCATTATGCTCCTCCGAAAGATTATATTGATATTCCAACCGCAGATAAGCTTTCAGGAATACTTTCGGAGCTTAATCTGCCGTATGTAACCGGTAAAACCTGGACAACCGACGCAATTTACAGGGAAACACGCGGTAATATGGAAAAACGTAAGAATGAAGGCTGTATAACGGTCGAAATGGAATGCGCCTCCGTTATGGCGGCGGCTCAGTTCCGCGGTGTTGAAGCCTACCAGTATTTTTATGCCGCGGACAGCCTGGACGAAACCGAATGGAATGCGCGCACACTCGGAAGCTTAACGCAGGACTTCAGGGAAAAGCTTCTTAATATCACATTGGAAATCACTGTTAGGCTTTAAATTTCCTCAGACAGCAAATTATATATGCAACATACCCTGTCCTATGACTGCTGATAAATTATTCAGTATACATTACATAAAAACATTTGGAGGCAGTATAAATGGAAAAATCTATTACCGACAGGCTTGACACTTTAAAATCCGAAATTGAACGGCATAATTTCAATTATTATGTTCTGGATAACCCCGCCGTTTCGGATTATGATTACGATATGCTCATGCAGGAGCTGAAAAAAATCGAAGAGGAATATCCCGAGCTTGCCGACAAAAATTCGCCTTCTCAGCGTGTAGGAGGTGTTGCTTTAAACAAATACGATAAGGTAATCCACAAAGTTCAGATGGGAAGTCTTCAGGATGTTTTTTCATTTGAACAGGTGGAGGCGTTTATTGAAAAATGCAGAAATGCTGTGAATAGCCCTTTATTTGTTGTCGAGCCTAAAATTGACGGGTTGTCCGTTTCGCTGGAATATATAAACGGGGAGTTTGTCAGGGGTTCAACACGGGGCGACGGTTTTACCGGCGAGGATGTGACTAATAACCTTAAAACCATTAAGACAGTTCCATTAAGATTAAAACGCGCCGTACCCTTCCTTGAAGTGAGGGGAGAGGTTTATATGCCAAGGGCGTCCTTTGCGGAACTTATAAAAAGACAGGATGAGAACGGCGAGGAAAAAGCCAAAAACCCGAGGAACGCCGCCGCCGGTTCACTCCGTCAGAAGAACCCATTAATCGCAGCAGAAAGAAAGCTTGATATTTTCGTATTCAATATTCAGCAGATTGAGGGAGAGACGCTGTCGTCCCATAAGGAATCGCTGGATTTTTTAAACATTCTGGGCTTTAAGGTTGTGCCGGATTATATCCTTACTGACAATACAGACGAAATTAGAATGCGTATTGAATATACGGATAAAACAAGAGACAAATATGACTTTGATATTGACGGCATCGTCGTAAAGGTTGATGACTTTACCCATAGGAATGAACTGGGTTCTACGGCTAAAACGCCTAAATGGGCGGTTGCATACAAATACCCGCCCGAGGAAAAGGAAACCACCCTGCTTGATATTGAAGTAAACGTCGGCAGAACAGGCGCTATTACCCCTGTCGCCGTTTTTGAAACGATAACCCTTGCCGGTACTTCGGTAAGCAGAGCCGTACTGCACAATCAGGAATTTATCACCGAAAAGGACATCCGTATAGGCGACCGGATTCTAGTCAGAAAATCCGGTGAGATTATTCCGGAGGTGCTTAAAAGCGTTTCCCATAAAGAAAATTCCATACCCTATCTACTGCCCGGATATTGTCCGGTGTGCGGTTCAAAAGCTGTCCGTGACGGGGACGAGGCGGCTTTAAGGTGTCCGAACAGCCAATGCCCCGAACAGTTAAAACAAAGTATTATCCATTTTGCAAGCAAGGGGGCTATGAATATTGAGGGCATGGGCGAAGCCGTGGTAACTTCCCTGCTTGAAAATAACCTGATTGAATCGGTTGCGGATATTTATACCCTTACCGAAGAAAAGCTTGTCAGTCTTGAACGATTCGGTAAAAAATCCGCCGAAAATCTCATAAATGCTATAGAAAAATCAAAGGACTCCCCTCTTGACAAAGTAATTTACGGAATCGGCATCCGTAATATCGGTCAGGGAGCGGCAAAATTATTATGCGATAAATTCGGTTCGATTGAAGGCATTATAAAGGCGTCAGCTGAAGAAATATCGTCAATTGACGGTTTCGGAGGGGTTATGTCCGAAAATGTTTCCAATGCTTTTAAGGATGAAAAGCTTTTTAACCTGATTGAACTCCTGCGTAAACGCGGTGTAAAAATGGAGTATGAAGCGGCGGAGAGAAATGACAGCCGATTTGAAGGCATGACCTTTGTAATTACGGGGACACTGCCCGGTATAAAACGCGACGAGGCAAAGGAGCTTATCGAAAAATACGGCGGCAAGGTAAGCGGTTCGGTTTCAAAGAAGACTTCCTATGTCCTTGCGGGAGAGGACGCAGGCAGCAAGCTGACAAAAGCTCAGGAGCTGGGGATTAAAATTATCAACAAGGATGAGTTGTTTAATATGATAAATCTATAAAGAGTTTATATTGAAGAAAGGATGGCGGCAATGAAATTAAGAAAATCAGTTTTTATTATGCTGATAATTGTATTGTCGGCGGTTGCAAAAGAAACTGTCAGTGCGGAAACGAAAAGCAACACCGCAGAACCGTTAAAAATCGAATCTATACCGCCTTTATATGACGGAGTCTGGGAATTCAGCGAGGGTCTTGCCGCGGTAATGAATAACAATAAACTGGGGTATATTGACACAACCGGTAAAATAGTCATTCCGATTGAATATGATTATGAGGAGGAACCTAGTAAGCATCCGTCAGTATTTGAAATGATAACTATTGTTGAAAATTTCAAAGACGGTATTGCTAAAGTCAGGAAAAACGGTAAATGGGGTTATGTTAACAAAACAGGCGATGTGATTGTCCCTTTAGAATATGATGAGATATTCAGTTTTGAAAATGGTTATGCACATGCAGTAAAAAACGGCAAGCATGGGGTTATTGACCGGACAGGCGGCGTTGTTATCCCGTTTGAATATGATAATATAATGAATTTGTACTACTATAATGACCGCTTTGAGGTCAGTAAAGATAATAAAAGCGGATTTATAGATACATCCGGAAATATTATTGTTCCGGTACAGTATGACTACCTTATTAATTACTCCGAAAATCTGATTGAGTATTCAATTGACGGTAAAAAAGGATTTATTGATAAAACAGGCAAAGTCGTTTTTACACTTGATTGTGACGATTTTGATAGCATGCGTAGTAATGAAAAATATATACCGTTTAAAAAAGATAACAAATGGGGAATAATGGACCACACGTTTAAAGAGATTATACCGGCTGAATATGATGATTTATCTGTTTCAGATAAGTATATACAATTCAAAAAAGACAATAAATGGGGAATAATAGACCAAACTTTTAAAGAGATTATCCCGGCTGAATATAGTATTATAAATGATTTTAAAGAAGACCTTGCACCAGTCTATAAAGATGGTAAATGGGGTTATGTTGACAAAACAGGCGAGGTGATTATCCCTTTAGAATATGATGAAATATATTATTTTAAAAATGGTTTTACGCCTGCAGTAAAAAACGGCAAGCATGGGGTTATTGACCAAACAGGCGGCGTTGTTATCCCGTTTGAATATGATAATATAGTAGCTTTCGGGAATGACAGTTTATCAAGTGTAAAAAAAGGCAACAAGTGGGGTATAGTTGATAAGTCAGGCAATGTGATTGTTCAAGCCGAATATAGAACAGCAGTAGAATTAAAAGAAAGCATTATCAAAGTAGGTGTCGGGAGTAAATACGGGTTATTTGATAACACCGGAAAAGAAGTAACTCCGATTGTATATGACAGTATCAGAGATTTCAGCGAAGGTCTGGCGGCGGTTGAAAATTACGGTAAATTTGGATTCATTAATAAAAACGGTAAAGTAACAATACCGCTGGAGTATGATAATGTATCTGATTTTTCCGAAGGCTTGGCTGTTGTTGAAAAGAAAAAAAAGGAAGGTGCTGTTGATAAGGAAGGTAACATTGCCATAACTATAAAATATGATTATATATCTGATTTTTCCGAGGGCTTTGCGATTGTAATGAAAGACAGGAAATACGGGCTTATCGATAAAAAAGGCAAGGAAGTCATACAGTTAGCATACGATGATATTTCATTGGTTTCCGATGATATTTTTAAGGTTTGTCTTAACGGTAAATGGGGGTTTGAACAAATATCAGGCTAAAATAACCCCATATGAAATTCAATCAGTAATATCACCACTAATCAGAAAGGTACGGTTATAAATGTCAAATCATCTGAAAGTAAAAGAGCTTGTCAGTAATATTACAAAATACCTGATAGGAAAGAAGGACGCAGCCGAACTCAGCATAATAACACTGCTTGCCGGCGGTCATCTGCTTATCGAGGATGTTCCGGGCGTAGGGAAAACCACCCTTGCCAATTTACTCGCACGTTCGTCAGGCTGCGGGTTCACACGCATACAGTTTACACCTGACACGCTTCCGGGTGATATAACCGGAGCGTCTGTTTTTAATATGAAGACGGGGGATTTTAAATTTGTTCCCGGAGCCATTATGAATAATATCGTGCTTGTGGACGAAGTCAACCGCACATCCCCGAAGACGCAGGCGGCTCTCCTGGAAGCTATGCAGGAGCGGCAGGTAACGGTTGACGGTGTTACATATAAGCTTGAGGAACCCTTTATGGTGATTGCAACCCAGAACCCGATTGAATTCATCGGAACATATAATCTTCCCGAAGCTCAGCTTGACAGGTTCCTAATGAAGATAAAAATCGGTTATCCCGACCTTGATGAAGAACAGACAATGTCCCGCCGGTTCATAGATGGCGTGCGCTCAGAAGAGGCTCAGGCGGTTGTCACCAGCGGTGAGCTTATAGAAATACGGAACGAGGTAAAAAAGGTTTCCGTGTCCGAAAGCGCTGCCGGATATATAATAAGCCTTACCGCTTCAACACGTGAAAACAAGTCATTGTCCCTCGGCGCAAGCCCGCGCGCCACCCTTGCGTTAATAAGCGCTTCACAGGCATGCGCTTATCTGAACGGCAGGGATTATGTCATTCCTGACGATATACAAAGGGTTCTGACCCATGTTTTATGCCACAGAATCGTTTTGACGCTGGAAGCGCGGATGAATAACATTTTACCTGAAAAAATAATTGAAAGCATAGTAAACAGAATAAGGGTCCCTGTATGAAAATCAGGAGGTTAATAACAGCTGCGGTAATAATATCGGCTGGGGTATTCTCAAGCTTTTTCGGCGGTCCTTTCAGTTATGCGGTTTTTTACGCGTCGCTGTGCGTGCCGATTGTTTCGTTATTATATATGCTCAGGGTTTATTTCAAACTTAAGGTATACCAGAACCTTGACGTTAAAACAGTGACAAAAGGCTTTGGTATAAAATATTATTACAAGCTTTCAAATGAGGATATTTTTATTTATAAAAGCGTATGCGCTTTATTCATGCATGATTATTCCAAGGTTGAGAGGACAGACGATATAAACGGCAAAACAGGTGTAATATCTCTTAACCCGGGTGAAAGCTTCAAAGGGGAGGCTGTGCTTACCTGCCTTTTCAGGGGTGAATACAGCGTCGGAATCGAATCGGTGATTATAACGGATTTACTCGGCCTCTTCTCAGTTAAAATTAAAAAGCCTTCTGAAATCAAAACCCTTGTATACCCCAGAATAATTAATTTGTCGTCTCTTTCCTCCCTTAATTATAATGAGGACGTTAAAATATCCCCTTTTTCATATTCGCCGGAAAACGAAATCCCTGACAGTGAAATGAAAGTTTATTCGCACGGGGATGATATTAAGCTTATTAACTGGAAGGTTTCTGCAAAATACGGTGAGCTTATGGTCAGGAAACGCACAGAAATTCCCAAAGAAGCGGTTCTGATTATACTTGACGTCTCGCCTGTTCCCGAATATTCGGGTGACAGGATTATTACGGAGGATGCTATGCTTGAAACGGTTCTTGCCGTTGCGGATTTTTACCGCCGGGGGAAAACCGAATCGGAAATCGCATACTATACCAACGAGGAAAAGCATTTCATAATAAGAACCGACGGGGATTTCAATGCTTTTTACAATGAAAGCTCCGTATTGAAATTTAACGGAGGAATGAACGCCGGGGATTTTTTAGCGTCAAAGCTTGCATATCAGGACAGATTCAGCCTTGTAATAGTAATAACCTCCGATATTGACGCCCGGTTAATAAATACTTTCCGATATACATCCGGAATCCGTTCATGCGTCGTACTGTCGGGAGACAGAACAGAAAAGGAAATTATAAACCTTCGTTCAAAGCTAATAAAAACCCGTCTAGTGCATATACCCAACAACGGAGATATAAAAAAAATCCTTGAAAAAAACTGACCGTTAATTTTCGGAGGCTGCCTGTGAACATAAAAAAATTATATGAAGAATACATAACGCGCGTTTCAGGAACAATTTTTCTTTGTTCCGCTGCGGTTCTTTTATTGAACAGCCGGTTAAGCGTTAAAGCATGGGATTGGCTGCTTCTGTTATCTGTTCTGCTGTTAACTGTTCTCGCAGTAGTTTTTGATTTAATCGGGAAAAAAACCACCCTTCTGATAATAACGGCAGTGTCTGTATTTCTGACGTTATTCTTCTGTCTTTTTTCCGTTCCCGCCGTTAAAACAGCAGCCGATTCGTTCAGGTGGCTTTCCGGGTTTATTGAAGAAGACGGCGTACAAGCTTTAAAGTATGCGTTTCTTTCAGCTGAGCTTATTTTAATCCCGCTGTGTTTCATTGTATTTGCGGTCATCCGGTATAAACCGGTAAGGCTTGTTCTGGGGATTGTTTTTTCCGTTCTGACTGTAATTCTTGCCGTTTTTGAATATAATGCCGGAGGACTAACGGTTTTATTTATATTTTTATTTATTCTCTCTGCATTTTATGAATTTACTGTGAAAAACAATAATGCAGCAGCATATCTGCTTCCGATAATCCTGGTAACCGGAATCTCAATTGCCGTTCTTCCTTCAAAAAAAGAACCTATAAGCTGGCAGTTTGTTAAAAGCATAATAAGCGCTGTCGGGGATTTCATAATCAGTACCGGTGAGAATATTGCAGGATTTATTAAAGGCGAAACCGGCGAATATGAAGTGAGCATGACAGGATTTTCAGAAAACGGCGAACTAAGAGGTTCAGGCAGTTCTTCAGATAAACCGGCATTAGAAGTTAAAAACAGTAAATCAGCGCAAAATCTGTATTTAACCGGTACGGTTATGGATACCTATACCGGTAAGGGATGGGAAAAAAATCAAAATCTGGAGGGTATTGAATATCCTGAATATATAATGGACGCTCTTGAATTAATGCTTTCAGTATACGGCGCAGACGCACTTTCTGAGGGGAATCCCAACTCCGTGTATAATATAATGGCAATAAGGGAGGCTGAAATAAAGTATTCAGGAATAAGTACGAAATCCCTCTTCTACCCATTAAAAGCCGTTCAGGTTATATCAGATGAGAGGACTTACATAAACGGAGCGGGAATGCTTTTTAACAGAAAAAAATCCGGCAATACTGCCTACAGAATAAAATATATGGATTTTAACTATCAAAATGACATTATAAAAGGAATTTTAAGGAACAGTAAGGATTTCAGCGGTTATGAAGAGGTTTCATCATATAATCTTTTTTCTTATTTCAGTAAAATTCCCGGATATATATTCCCGAAATTCAAAATCAGCGAAGGATATATTGATGAACTGGAAAAAAGAAAAGATACGATATACGAAAATTATACATCATTGCCTGAAACGGTTCCCCTGAGGGTGTATGACCTTGCTTCGGAAATAACCTCCGGTTATGATAACGCATATGACAAGATGAAGGCAATAGAGAGTTATCTTAACGGGTTTTCATATACGCTGACGCCTCCCGAAATCCCTGACAGGGATTTTACCGACTGGTTCTTATTTGAGGAAAAAAACGGATACTGCACTTATTTTGCAACGGCGGCGGCTGTACTTGGCAGAACTTTAGGGATACCTACCAGATATGTTCAGGGATTTGCAGCCTATGTATCGGATAATATTACAATAATTGAAAACCGGAATGCCCACGCCTGGACGGAAGCTTATATAGACGGTTTCGGATGGGTTCCGTTTGAAGCGACACCGTCGTATTATAATATGCGCAACGGCAATTGGAAAACCAATGCTCCCGTTTTAAATAAACCCGTGACAAACATTACAAGTAATTATGAACCGGTTATTCCTCCCGTTAATACGGAGCTGATAAAAAGAGAAGCGGAAATAAAGAAGGAGAGAAGAGATTTATATTTCTCTGTTCTGTCGGCTTCGCTATTATCAGCGGCGGCAATTCTAACAGCTGTAATAATATGTCTTTACCTGTTATTTATTAAGTCAAAGAAAAGTTACGGCAGTTCTGATATAAAAGAAAGATTCATCCGTGATTTTAATACCGTATTGTTTTTACTGGAGCTTAAAGGTGAA
This sequence comes from Ruminococcus sp. UBA946, assembly GCA_002293295.1. GTDB lineage: Bacteria > Bacillota > Clostridia > Oscillospirales > Ruminococcaceae > UBA946. The sequence continues at coordinate 17,441 of DBCY01000137.1, forward strand.
AAAATTCAACCTGGCGAAACCTTGCGGGAGTTTTCAAAGAGGCTGAATGTTCAGGAGTTCAATTTGATTTCCGGTTCTCACGAACGGATTATATATGCAGATGTTCCGGCAAGCGAGGAAGAACTTACTTTGACCGCCGCTTACCTGGAAAAACTGCTTGATTCGATTAATAACAGAACAGATAAATTTAAATATATCCTGTATATTATTAAGGGAACATAAGGAATCATCCGGAATGTATTAATCAACCCCCGGTCAGTATAAGTCAGCTGACCGGGGGCTAAATCATATTAAGATAAACAAATCAGACGCTTAACAGTTCTAAAGCTCTTTTGTACAAAGGGTCTAATTCACATCCGCAGCTTCCGCACTCACTGTCTGCCTGTTTTATAACCGTTATCAGCCCTTCCTCACTAATTTCCCCGTTAAGCCATGCCTTTGACGGTCCGTCAAGTATATCCCAGCCTGAACCTGCGAATTTAGTTATTATTTCATTCAGCTCTTCATTTTTCACGAACATTAAGATTAACTCCTTAATTTTATATTTGTATTAATTACACGCCTTTTAAATTAATCTGTGACCGCATTCATAACAAAATTTTGCCTTGTTATTGATTATTTTTGCGCCGCATTCCTCGCAGAACTTTAATTTTACTTCTGTATCATCATCTGAAGAAGCTTTTTCCGCGTCGGAAGACATTTCTGCATCAGATTGCGTATCCATAACCGCGGCTGATTCAATTCCGGAAGAATCGGTATTGTCATTAATAATATCCGGCATGACAGCATCTGATTCAGGAACTTCCTTAGTATCCGTAATTACAGGAATCTCCTGGGTTTTTTCCTTGACCGCGTTTTCCAGTAAATCCTTCATATGCTCAGCCGCTCTCTGGTCACGTATATGGTTTAACAAGGATGTAAGAACCTTTGCCGTATTGTCAATTACCGATTTATTCAGCGCGTTGGGTAATTCATAAATATTACCGTTTTTATCGGCTACAGTAAGGACTGACGTTATCAGACTTTTCTTAGCCTGGAACGAAACAAGGTCGTCAATCTTCATTTTGTTTAAATTATCAGGATGCAAAGCTGTGTATAAAANNCTGACGTCAATACAAATCCTTCTGCAGACGAAGCTTCGTGCATCAGCACCGGAAGCTCGTATCTTCCGGGGGAAACATATGCTTTACAGGCTGCGTCATACTTAGAGAAAAAATTATTTGTCATCGTCGGTACGAATAACTGGGAGGAGGTGACATTGAATTCCGTCATTTTCTGCATAAGGAATGAAATATAAACCTTTGAGTCACGTTCCTTTGCAGACATTATATGAGAATCAAGCTTGTCAAGATATTCATTTTTTATATCATTGTCAAGAGGCATAATATTAATCTGCCTGATAATCTCAAATGATTTTTTAACAGACAGTCCTTTTATGTCGCCGCATACCTCTTTTATCTCCTTTTCGGCAAGCTCTCTGACAAGCGTTTCTGTTTTTTCAATATACGGCAGTTTCAAAGCATTAGGACATTCATTTTGATAGGAGTTAATATTTCCGATAACTGCGGTAAGCTGTTCTTTTGTCATAGAACCTATACCGGAAGTAATTCTATCGAGTTCGCTGATATGAAGTTCAGTAATATGCTTATTAAGCTTTTCGATACAGGGTTTGGTATTTTTCTCCTTATAACCTCCGTTTATTATTGAATAAAGGATATTACGCGTTTTATCAAAATCATAGCTGTCTATATCCGAACAAAGCTTTTCAAGGTTCTCTGTTTCTATAACATCATAGCGTTCGTTAACCTTGTCAGCTCCTTTATTGTAAAGCTCGTCGCCGATATCCGTATGAATCTCATCGATATGCTTAACAAAGCTTTCAAGTTCTTCTGTATTCATACCGCTGACAGTATCGAGAAGGCTATTATACTCCTTAAGCTTTATGCTTTCAATACGTTCATTGATTCTGATAATAAAAGGGTCGCAGATTTCTGAATAATCATCTTCGTCAAAAATACTGATTTTAAGCTTTTCCAGTTCCTCAATACTTGATTCTGATATGTCTTTACATAACTTTTCAAGCTCAATAATATTAAGCTCAGTCTGCCGTTCATTTATTTTTTTAAGATAAACGGAAGTCAGACTTGAATCATACTTATCTCCCAGCAGAATATCCCTTAACTCATACAATGCGTCGAACTCCATGGAAAAAATATATTTGCACAGCTCAGCAAGCTCGGAATTTTTAAATTCCACTTCCCTGTTTGCAATCTTATCATTATACTTCTCAAGCAGTTCCGGATTATACGGCTTTTCAGATTCATTAACGGCAATTTTAAGAATATTCAATTGTTCCTGATTCATACCGTCAATATTCATGCACATATCTATGAGTTCCTCGTCAAGGATTTCCTGTTCGCGTATTTTTATTTTTTCAAGATACTGTTTTAATATTTCCGGATTATATTTATTCTTTTTAAGATTATCCTTAATAGAATTTATATCATCCTGAGAAGCAAAGTCAATGCCATCAAAAAGCTTAATAAGCTGATTCTTATCATAATCAGTAATCAGCGTATCAATTTTCCTTAAAACACGGTATGTATATTTCGGAGCATATTCCTTTGACTCAATTTCTTGCTTCAGCTTCTTAAGCTTATCAGTATCAAGATTTTCAATACCCCTGCACATATCATTGATTTGACTGATTATACGGTTTTCCCTTATTTCTTCAGCTTTGTTTTTAAAGTGCCTTATAAGGTATTTCGCATATATACTGTCGTCAAGGGTTTTCAATGCGTCTGACAGTTCTTTGTCAGTCATTTTCTCAGCATTTGCAAAGGTCTTTGTAAGCTCTTTATACTGCGCTTTTGATATTTGGTTTTCAATATTAAGCAGGTACGGTTTCACAAGTGTTTCATCAAATTCCAGTGAAATAACCTTATCCTTTAATTCGACAGCCTCGTCATAACCCATTTGCGTCAAACCGAAGCATAATTGCTCGAGATTGTTTACTTCAGCTCTGTTAAGAGCAATTTTTATTTTTACAAGGTATTTAGCTTTATTTTTTTTATCGGCAGTCAGGCTCATGATATATTTTCTTAAATCAAGAAGTTCTTTTTTATCTAGGGCGGAAAGGTCGGCGCATAATTCCCGAAGTTCCTTTTCATTTTGAATTGCTTTTTTCATTTCTTCCGCCGATTCAAATAAGGTATCATTATACCTGCGGCTGTTTTCATCGATTCTGACTATATAATCTTTTATTTCACTGAGTGTTTCAGAGCTTTTATATCCGTATTTTTTCTCCACAAAGGACAGGTTTTCAAAAATAATGCGGGCATGTTCGTATTCGGGACAGAATTCCCCGTCTTCATTGAAGCATTCGGCAGGAACATGTGCATAATAAATCTTTGCCTTCATTTCCTCATCAGTTAAAGGAGGAGTATCCCAAAAATTCAGAATATCGGAAATGTGCTCCTCTTCCTCGGGATAATGCATATATAAATACGCAAAAACCATATAATCCGACGGCTTCTGAGCTAATAATCCCGTCAGGATAAATTTTTCGGCGTCAGTTTTAGTGTTTTTGCTCAGTTCGATTTTACGCATCAGCTTATCATAATCGGCAGATTCATCCGATGGATACTTAAAACCAAAACTGTTAAGCTCGGTTAAAACGGTTAAATAAGCATATTTTATACAGTCTATATCCTTATTTCCTGATTTTACGCTGATAATCCTTAATTTATCACTGCATTCTTCTTCCGGCAGCTCGGTTATTTTACAGTAATAACCGTTAAGGAATTCATCCTTGGAAATATTTATACCGTCGTTATTCAAGGCTGCTATTGTAAGCTCGGCGAGAAAATCAATAATAGAAAATTTATATCCGGAAATTTCAAGCATATCGGAGTTAATATTAAAAACATTAATAATGCTGTTCATTTTTTCAAAGTATTTGTCGATTTCAATTATACGCGCAGTGTTTATATCGATGATTACCTTATCATCAAAAAGAGGAAATGAAATCGTTTTAGCTTTTGACAGCGAAGGCAGGGATTTGGAACATTTATTGAAATATTCTACAATAGTGTTCCGAATATGTTCCGTATCCAGTATAACCGGCATACTGTCTGAAGATTTTCTCCAGAAAAAGCTGTTGAACTGCTTCTTATAATGAAGGACCCTGTTTGTCAGGGGTGTTACGGGCGCGTATTTTTTACCTTTTTCGCGCATATATTCTTCGCTGACGATAATTGTGTCATTTTTACCGTTAATCATCCAGTCTTCGGCATAAAAGGCAGAATCGGAAAGAATATCCTTCAGATATATATATCCGTTTTGCTCAGCGATTTTTCTTGCTTCGGATAAATTGAAAGCTTCCCATTCCTCCGTGTTATCGGACATTAAAATCATATCGGACATACGGCAGATGTGTATGGCATTGCTTTTTGCTTCTTCGGCAGAACAAACGGTGATAATTTCATTTTGAATTGTAGGGTGACAGATAATTTTTGCATCGGAAAAACATTGTTTCTCCAGTTCTGATGAAAAATTAATGCATTTTTCTTTAAATACG
>DBCY01000137.1:22029-22216 GCA_002293295.1 Ruminococcus sp. UBA946
GTTTTTAATAAAGGTATATAAAATAATAATACCAATTTATCAGGAAAAAGTCAAGAAGGGACGGGCGGATTTATAAAATATAATATTATCGAAACCTATTATTAATATTATTTATTTCGTTTTATAATATAATCAGACTGCTGCATAATACTAACATCTTAAGGTTAAAAAATTTTAATAGAAGAGG
>DBCY01000137.1:22223-27570 GCA_002293295.1 Ruminococcus sp. UBA946
TGACGTATTGCGCGGCAGTCTGATTGTTTTGCCTAAATGTTATTTTGTCATATTAACAATGACTATATGATAATGTATTAGCTTATGCAGCGTTTATGCTTTATAATTATACCAAAATCCGCTGTAAAATAAATTTAGAATTAAATAATAGTTTTATATAGCATAACCATTGATGATTACAATACAAGACACGGAAATATATATAAATATATTAATTAATATAGGAAAAAGCAGTATAATGTAGAAAGACAGATAAAAACAATTAAAAAGCTTATTTATACATAAACAAGTTCGTTTTTAATTTGAAAAATTCATAAATATGTGTTACAATGGATGTACTTTATTATATATTTTTAGGAGAAATAAATATGTCACCCGAAAAAATCGCGCGTATTAACGAGCTTGCAAAAAAATCCCGCACTCCCGGCGGTCTTACTCAGGAAGAAAAAGCAGAGCAGACGGAACTCCGTAATGAATACCGCAGGGGGGTTGTAAACAACCTGTCGGGACAGCTTGAAAATATTGAAATTACAGGTAAACCCGAATGAAAATTAACTTTGACGTTTCCAGTCTTCCCGCCCCGTGCTATGTAATCGATGAAAACCTGCTCGTCAGAAACCTTGAAATACTGCAATCCGTTCAGGACAGGACAGGATGTAAAATCCTGCTTGCCCAAAAAGCTTTTTCAATGTATTCGGTATACCCGTTAATATCGGAATATTTATCAGGGACAACAGCAAGCGGCCTTTATGAGGCAAGGCTCGGGTTTGAGGAGATGCCGGGAAAGGAAGTCCACGTATACAGTCCGGCTTTTAATCCTGATGATTTTGAGGAAATTGTAAGCGTTTCCGACCATATTGTGTTCAATAATTTCAGACAGCTGGATAAATTCCTGCCGTTTATAAAAAAATCGGGTAAGAGTATTGAAATCGGAATCCGTATTAATCCCAAATACTCGGAAATAGAAACGGAAATCTACAACCCGTGCCGTAACAATTCCCGTCTTGGCTGCACTGCCGATAATTTTCCGGAAATACTGCCCGAATGCGTAACCGGGCTTCATTTCCATACGATGTGCGAACAGGGGGTGGATGTCCTTGAAAGAACCGTTGCTAAAGTAATAGAAAAATTCGGTTCTTATCTGTATGACCTGAAATGGCTGAACTTAGGCGGAGGGCATCATATCACTAGAAAAGGATATGACATTGAAAAACTTGTTTCTATAATAAAGTATATCCGGAATAAATACAATTTACAGGTATATCTTGAACCGGGCGAAGCCGTTGCCCTTAATACGGGGTTTCTGGTTTCAACAGTGCTTGACACGCTGAAAAACGGGATGAATCTTGCGATTCTTGATACCTCAGCCGCCTGCCATATGCCCGATGTGATTGAAATGCCCTACCGCCCCGAAATAACCGGTGCGGGAATGCCGCATGAAAAAGCGTTCACATACAGTCTCGGCGGACCCACCTGCCTTGCCGGCGATATTATCGGGGATTACTCGTTTGACCGTCCGCTGAAAGAAGGGGACAGGCTTATTTTCAGTGATATGGCGATTTATACCATGGTTAAGAACAACACCTTCAACGGTATTAAACTTCCGTCAATAATACTTCACAGGCAAAACGGCGAAAATGAAATTATACGGACTTTCGGTTATGAGGATTTTAAGGGCAGGCTTTGAAAGTGAGTAACGACCCTGATATGCATTATCTTTAAATATACCTATGTATAAATAAACTATAATTAAAGCCGCCGGTTTTATTCAGGCGGCTTTAAATATTTACCGGTGTGTTATTTTTGTTAATCTTTACTTCTTCTCTTGCAATAAACCGCATAATAATGTATAATAAAATACATATTAAGTACCTATTAAAACCGGAGGAATAATATTATATGTGCGGTTATGTCGGATTTACGAATACAAAAAACAATTCAAATAAAATCATCGGTTCAATGATGGATAAAATCAGGCACAGGGGTCCCGATTCGGGAGGGCAGTACCTTGATTCTGACATTGCTCTGGGATTCAGGCGTTTAAGCATTATTGACATTTCATCCTCGGGCGACCAGCCAATTTATAATGAGGATAAATCAAAGGTGCTTCTCTTCAACGGCGAAATTTATAATTACAGGGATATACGGACGGAACTCGTTTCTAAAGGGCATAAATTCTGTACCAACACCGATTCGGAGGTTCTTATCCACGGTTATGAGGAATACGGAGAGGAGCTTTTGAACAAACTCCGCGGAATGTTCTCCTTCGTTATCTGGGATACCAAAACCAAGGAGCTTTTCGGAGCAAGGGATTTTTTCGGAATCAAACCCTTTTATTATGCCTTGATGGGCGGCACCTTCATGTTCGGTTCGGAAATAAAGTCATTTCTTGCCCACCCTGACTTTATAAAGGAACTGAACGGGGACGCTCTGGAAAACTATCTTACCTTTCAGTATTCGCCGACTTCTGAAACGTTTTTCAGGAACGTATACAAGCTTCCCGCCGCTCACTTTTTCAAGTATGCAAACAAAAAGCTCACCGTTAAAAGGTACTGGGACGTCTGCTTTAACGCAGACAACACCCCCGGTTTGGACGAATGGGTAAACGGAATTTCTGAAATCTTCAGCAATTCCGTTAAAGCGCATAAAATCGCCGACGTAGAGGTAGGGAGCTTCCTTTCAAGCGGCGTCGATTCAAGCTATGTGGCATCCGTCGCCGATGTTGACAAAACCTTCACCGTAGGCTTCGGAGAGGATGAACGCTATAACGAAATCGGATGGGCTAAGGAATTTTCAGAATATATAGGCAAGGAAAACATAAGCAAGGTAATCTCTCCGGAGGAATACTGGAGTCACATCCCGAAAATACAGTATCATATGGACGAACCCCTAGCCGACCCGTCATGTATAGCTCTTTATTTTGTCTGCAATAAAGCTTCGGAATATGTAAAGGTCGTGCTTTCGGGAGAGGGCGCCGACGAAATTTTCGGCGGATATAATATTTATCAGGAACCAAGCTCTGCCGGACTTTATAATTCTGTTCCGAGGATAATCCGCCGCGGAATCGGCGCCGCCGCTTCAAAGCTTCCGCAGAAAAGAGGTTTGAATTTCCTTGTGCGACGCGGCAAGGACCTTGAGGAGCGTTTTATAGGGAACGCTTATATCTTCTCTGAAAAAGAGCGTAAAAAGCTTCTGAAAATAAAGACAAACGCTCCCCCCGCAGTTGAAATTACCCGTCCTTTTTATAATAAGGTAAAGAACAAGGACGCCGTAACAAAAATGCAGTACCTTGACCTTAACCTCTGGATGACGGGTGATATACTGCTGAAAGCCGATAAAATGTCAATGGCAAATTCTCTTGAACTCCGCGTTCCGTTCCTTGACAAGGAGGTTATGGCGCTCGCTCAGAAAATACCGGCAAAATACCGCGTTACGGCTGATAAGACAAAATATGCGATGAGGCTTGCGGCTTTGAAGGCGACACCGCCGCAGACCGCCGACAAAAAGAAACTCGGTTTCCCCGTGCCCATACGCGTCTGGTTAAGGGAGGATAAATATTATAACATAGTCAGGGAGCATTTTAATTCTGATACAGCAGAAAAATTCTTTGAAACTGAGATACTTATGAAGCTTCTTGACGACCATAAAAACGGCAAATGCGACAACAGCCGTAAAATCTGGACGCTTTTCATTTTCCTCGTATGGCACAGGGTTTACTTTGAATAAAAGATTATCACTTATGATACGCTTTGTCATAAGTGATAATTTTATATACTGTTCATAAATATAGTTAATTTTATTTATTTCCATTGCAAAAAGGAACGGTTTGTGATAGAATAATTATAATGTATAAACAGTATCAATTTTTTAAAAGCGGTATATAGATATAAACGATAAACTTCTGTATTTATGTTTACTGAAAGGATTTGTAATACTTGTCATATATTAAGTTTGAAAATGTAAGTAAAAAATTCGGCAATACCCAAGTGCTTGAAAACGTAAGCTTTGAAATAAACAAGGGTGAAATCTGCGGTTTCACAGGGCGGAACGGAACGGGAAAGACAATGCTCTTTAAAATACTTTCAGGGCTTTGCCTCCCCACATCCGGCTGCGTAACTTATTGCGGCGAGGTAATATCGGAAGGCGGGAAATTCATTTCCTCCGTCGGCGTGATGATTGAAACGCCCGGCTTTATCCCCCACTATTCGGGACTGAAAAATCTGTTAATCCTGAACGGTCTGAGTCTTGACAGAACCGATAAAAAGCATATCAGGAGCCTGATGGAAATGATGGGTCTTGACCCTGACAACCGTAAGGGAATAAAGACATATTCTCTCGGAATGCGGCAGAAGCTGGGGTTTATAAGCGCCGTCATGAATTACCCCGGACTGTTGATTCTGGACGAACCTATGAACAGTCTTGACAGTGAATCGACCGTTATAATTCGCGATTACCTAATTAAGCTGAACCGCGAGAAAAATACGACAATACTAATCACCAGCCATATCAGCGAGGACATATCATCCCTGTGCGGGCGGGTTTTTTGTATTTCTGACAATACCGTAACCGAAATAAAACCTGAGGTGAACTCCGATGAATAAGGCGGCGGTTTTTTTATCTGACATGAAACGCGCGTTAAGCGAGCCTGCGTTTTTCAAATCGGTTATCCTTGGTATTCTAATCCTTTTTGTTCCGCTGGTTTATTTTTTGATAACAGGCAATTATAATAACGCAGATATGCTTTTCAAAAAATCCCAGGCTGCCGTTTACCCGTTCTGCGCCGCGCTTTTGTGCGCGTTCCCTTATTCCGGTATGCAGATGCTTGAGGATTACACGGGTTATAAAACGCTTATGAAGCTTAAAATGCGCCGTGCAGGCTATTCATTGCCGAGGTTCTTCGTCTGCGGTATAACCGGTGCGGCTGCTTTGTTCATTCCTCAAGCACTGCTTTTAATTACCGTTCTGTTTACAGACGGCTGCCTTTCAGACTGGAAGGAAATAACCTCCGGAATTATTATGTCGGTTCCGTTCGGATTTTCATACAGCGTTTTAGCCTATTCATTAACTTTTTACAACCGTAAGCGTTATATTCCCATTGTATTCCCTCAGGTTCTGTTTATGTTATGCACATACGCATTCCCCCACCTGAAGCTGAATGATTTCTATCCACCGCTGGCGATTTCCCCATGGCTTTACGGAGACGCTCCGGTCAGAAATATGCTTGTAATACCTGGCGTTATTTTATTTGCCGCCGCTGTTCTATCGGCTGCCGGTTCAGCCTATACGAAAAGAAAATAACAAAAAGTTTTTATGCAATAATAATAAATTCCGGGACTTAATCTAAAGC
>DBCY01000188.1:0-10397 GCA_002293295.1 Ruminococcus sp. UBA946
TTAGAGGGATTCAATTGTTAATTAAAAAACCGGCATTTCCCGCAAAACGGGTAATGCCGGTTTTTAATCCTCTATCTGTTTTCGCTGACGTATGTCGAAACCCGGTTCTGAATTATTTCCGCCGCTTCTCCGGCAGTTTTCTGCCCGTTAAAAAATGCGTCCGCCTCTTCCATAATAATATTGGTAAGGGTTGTATCGTTACGGATAGGCTCCGATACTGATTTAATGAGGTTCATCATTTTTTCGCTGTCGGCTTCGTCGTTAACGCCTATTTCAATTTCGGTTGTCATATCCATTCTGTATGTATTCTCATATTCTATTTTTTCGCCGCCGTCCATATAATAAGGATTTTCCATAGCCTCTTTCATTTGTTTTTCAAGCGCCGAAAGCTTAACGGGGAACGAATATTCCAGTGAATCCTGATATTCGTCGCTCAGGAAGTATTTGCAGAATTCCCATGCCCCGTCCGGATTTTTTGCCTTCGAGGTAATGGAAAGCTCCATATCCGCACTGATTGAGGAACCGCTGCCGTTTGCGGAGGGGAATCCGATGAAGGTTACCGGTTCTGCGAAAACCGCCTTTTCTAGCTCCCTTACCGTAATGAAACGTCCGATATATTCACTGCTAAGCAGCGCGTCAAGACCTTTTCTTTGCGGACGTACTGCACCTCCGCCCGGACCGCCTTCCGCGGAAACACTGAATCTGCCTCCGCCTCCTCCTTCGGCTGAACTGAAGAATACCATACCTCCGCTGTTTTCAAGCTCCTGCGGGAACCCGTTCGCTATGTTCAGCAGGCTTATGAAATCATCCGTATTAAAACTGCATTCCCCCGTTTCGCGGTTAATATAACTGCCTGATGAAAAATCCAGCGCATATGTCATAAAGCTATTCTTTGTCATATTGCTGAAAATATTTTCCTCCGGGTTTTCATCTGTGAATTTAATGAATTCGTTCATATCCCATCCTGTTTTACCGTCCGCGTCCGACTGGCGCACAGCAACTGTACAGATTGTAAACCCGGGAACAATACTGTAAAGCTTTCCGCCGGACGAATATGCGTCAAATATATTTTGGAGGTAGTCCTCCTCATTTATTCCATCGTCTTTATTAATAAATTCCTTTATGTCGGCAAAAATCCCCTTAGCGATATAGCTGTCAGTAAGCATCGACCCGTTAAGCGCCAGTATATCGGGAATATTCCCCGAAATAATATCATTGTTAAGCTTTGATTCGGCGTTCTGATAATCGCCGCCTTCAGAGTATGATTTAACTTCAATCCTGTATTTATTGCTGGTTTTATTAAAATTTACCACTGCGTTTTTCAAAGCGTCGTCAAGATAAAAAACAGCAATCGTTACAAGCTCTTTTTCAGCGGAAGCATCGCCGGATTCTGTAAACATCATAAGCTTCGTTCCGGAACCGCCGCCTCTTAACCTTCCTCCGCCCGGGCTCATGCTGACGCTTACCCTGGTCATACCGCCCATTGACATAAACGAGGAATTATAATCGGATAAAACGCCGAGTATACGTCCGTCGGGAAAAACTAAGGATGACTGAACCGTACCCCCGTCAATTCCGGACTGAAGCCAGTCGGTTATAACTGTTTCGGTACCCGTTTTCAAATCATATCCCTTAAGAGATGAACTATCCGAAAACAGCACATCATACTCAGAATTTCCGACTTGTATGCTGGTATTAAAATCCGCCGCCAGCTCATATGAATCCCCGTATTTCTGATTTTCCGTATCAATTAAGTTAAAAATATTCTTATTGGTGAATACATCGCCGTCCATTTCCATCCTGTTTTCGAGGACGGCTATTTCTCCGTTCTTAAGCCTGTATATTCCGCTTATGCCGGAAATTCCCGCCGCTGCTCCGGTATTAAAAGCTGTATCTCCGTCTGTTCCTTCGCCTTCTTCGCTTATTTTATATAAAAGCTTTCCGGCTGCGTCAATAACATAAACCGAATTTTCCGAAACGGCATAAATATTACCGTTGGTTCCTAAGGTAAAGCTGTTTATATTTTCGTTTGCAGTCGTTTCGGGTACGGGGATTTCTGATATGACTTCTCCATTTTTGTCATATTTAACGAAATGCAGTTCTTCCTGTCCGACTGAGGATAAACTATCAATAACAAAACCCTGTCCGCCGAATTCCTCATTAAAGTTCATACCTTGGTCAGTCTGAGCGCCGTCGTCAGGTTCGGGGGGAGGCGAAACCGCTTCAGCCGTCCAGAGATACCCTTCCGTATCTGTTGCCGACGCTCTGATATAACGTCCTTCGGGGAGCTTTTTTTCACTTATCAGAGAACCGTCTGTGCCGAGAGTAAATACCGACTCTGCACCGCCGGAGCTTCCGCTGATAAAAATATTCTCTCCGTCGGAACCGAGCAGGCTTACATTAGAAACTCCTTCGGGCAGGGGTATTTCTTCTTCGGTATAAATATTCTCATTCGAGGCTAAGGGTATACTTTCTTGTTTCTTTGCCGAACCGCAGGCAGACAAAGAAAAAACCATAACGGCGGATAATCCTGTGCAAATTGATTTTTTCAAAAATAACTTCATTAGTATGACCGTCCCTTCCGGATGTTTTATCCGTCAGGACAAAACCCCTTGTTAATTTTTCTCGGCAGTTATATTTTAACTCATTAATATGTTTAATTAATGAAACGGTATTGATAAAATACTGAAATAATATGTCCTTATTTTTCACTTTTTTAATATAAAATTATCAAATTTAAGCCGTTTACTTGACAAAACAGCTTAAAAAGTTGTACAATTGATTATATTACAGATACATTATATGGCAAGGGAGTTTGTTATGGACTGGACGGAAGTGAACATTTATACCTCATCAGCAGGTATCGAGCCTGTGACGGGATGCCTTTTACGGCTTGGAATAACCGGGTTTGTCATAAAGGATTCCGGCGATTTTGAGGAATTAATTAATGACAGGACTTCAAGCTGGGATTATATAGACGACGACCTGATGGGTTTAAAGGACTGTGAAACCTGCGTTACCATTTATATTGCCGGTAATCCTGAGGGCAGGGTATTGCTTTCGTCGGTTCTTTCGGAAATAGAGTTACTGAAAGCCCGGGATGAAAGCAATGAATTCGGACGCCTTTACACCGAGCTTTCAAATGTACGCGAAGAAGACTGGGCAGACAGCTGGAAACAATACTTCAAGCCTTTTGAAATCGGTAAAAATCTTGTAATAAAACCCTCGTGGGAGGATTATGTCAATACCGGCAGACGCGTTATACTTGAAATAGACCCCGGCTCCAGCTTCGGTACGGGACAGCACCATACTACGGCTCTTTGTCTGGAGATGCTTGAAAAAAATATCAGTCGCGGGGACAGGATACTTGACATCGGCTGCGGAAGCGGTATTCTGTCCATAGCGGGTATGCTTCTGGGGGGATATAGTGCCGCCGCCGTTGACACCGACCGTTATTCGGTCGACACCGCGAAGGAAAACGCCGCTAAAAATCATATCCCGCCGGTTCATTATAATACATACTGCGGAAATATACTTACAGAACCCGAGCTCTGCGATAAAATCGGTACGGGGTATAATCTTATCACAGCCAATATCGTAGCTGACGTTATAATTGAAATGTCGCCGCTGTTTAAAGCATTCCTGAAAAAGGACGGTATTGTCATTATTTCCGGTATTATTGCCGAGCGCTCCTCAGAGGTGACGGATATAATGGAAAGAAACGGGTATAATCGACTTGAATTATGCGAACAAAACGGCTGGGTAGCCCTTTCATATTCATATTAAAAAAGGTTAGGAATAATAACTTTAGTTTTATTATAAAAGGATGGGTCATATTAATGGCTAAAAAAAAGATTGAAAAAACCGAATACGGCAACGACAGCATCACCGCTTTAAAAGGAGCGGACAGGGTAAGGCTCCGTCCCGCCGTTATTTTCGGTTCCGACGGACTTGAGGGGTGCAAGCATTCGTTCTTTGAAATAATCTCCAACTCTATTGACGAAGCCAGGGACGGACACGGTAATCAGATAATCGTTACCTGCTGCAGGGACAATACCGTTGAAGTTGAGGACTTCGGACGGGGGTGTCCCGTTGATTATAACGCCGCCGAGGAACGTTACAACTGGGAGCTTGTATACTGCGAGCTTTACGCGGGGGGAAAATACAAAAACAACGACGGCGGGGATTATGAATATTCCCTGGGGCTTAACGGGCTGGGCGCCTGCGCCACGCAGTATGCTTCCGAATATATGGATGTTGAGATTTTCCGCGACGGATATAAGTATAACCTTCATTTTGAAAAGGGAGAAAATATCGGGGGTCTTATTAAAGAGGAAACAAGCCGTAAAAAAACAGGTACCCGCACAAAATGGCGTCCTGACCTGAACGTTTTCACCGATATAGGAATCGAACCGGATTTTTACAGGGATACCGTCAAAAAACAGGCGATTGTAAACCCGAATATTTCTTTTGTACTGCGTATTGAGAATGAAAACGGCAGATTTGACGAGGAGGTTTTTCTTTATGAAAACGGTATTGCCGGCTATCTTTCAGAAATTGCCGGAGAGAATGCAATCACGTCCGTACAGCACTGGAATTCACCGGAACGCAAGGGCCGCGACCGCGCCGACCTCCCCGAATACAAGGTAAAATTTTCTTTGGCTTTCACATTTTCCAATAAGGTAAGCCTCCAGGAATATTACCATAATTCCAGTTTTCTCGAGCATGGCGGCTCGACAAAGAATGCCGTAAGGAATTCGTTCGCAAGGCAGATTGACTTATACCTTAAGAATAACGGAAAATACTTGAAAAGCGAAAAGGGAATTACCTATGAGGACGTCGATTCAAGCCTTGCTCTTGTTTCTTCTTCATTCTCAACGCAGGCTTCGTATGCAAACCAGACAAAAAAGGCGATTGCAAATAAATTCATACAGGAAGCCATGACGGAATTCTTAAAGCACAGAATAGAAGTTTATTTTTCGGAAAATCCCGACGAGGCGCTGAAAATATGCGAGCAGGTCATTATCAACAAACGGGCAAGGGAAAGCGCGGAAAAAACGCGTATTAATGTGGCGAAAAACCTTACCGACAAAATCGACCTTTCAAATATGGTGCAGAAGTTTGTTGACTGCCGTTCAAAAGACCTAAATAAACGCGAGGTTTTTATCGTGGAGGGCGATTCGGCTCTCGGCGCATGCAAAACCGCCAGGGACTCTGAATTTCAGGCAATTATACCTGTGCGCGGGAAAATCCTAAACTGTCTGAAAGCCGATTATGACAAGATTTTCAAGAATGAAATCATTACCGACCTCATTAAGGTTCTCGGTTGCGGCGTGGAGGTAATGTCCCGGGCTAACAGGGAGCTTTCAAATTTTGATATAGAAAAGCTCCGCTGGAACAAGGTAATAATTGCCACCGACGCCGATTATGACGGATTCCATATCCGCACCATGATTCTCACCATGCTTTACAGGCTCACACCGACTTTAATTGAAAAGGGGTTCGTTTATATAGCCCAGACCCCGCTTTTTGAAATAAATACGAAGGATACGGCTTATTTCGCATACAGCGAAAAGGAAAAAGAGGACATCCTCAAAAAAATAAACGGTCAGAAATACAAAATCGACCGTTCAAAGGGACTGGGCGAAAACGAGCCTGAAATGATGTCCTTAACCACGATGAACCCCGAAACGCGCCGGCTCATTAAGGTTAATCCCTGCGGAGCAGAGGCGACCTCAAAAATGTTTGATTTGCTTTTGGGGGATAATTTACAGGGGCGGAAGGATTTCATTGCCGAAAACGGCGGAATGTATATGGAAATGGCGGACATATCATGAGAATTGCGGTGCTGAGCGATATTCACAGCAACCATAACGCGCTTGAAGCATGCCTTGGTTATGTTTATTCGCATAATTTTTACGGAATTGTCTTTCTCGGGGATTATATCACCGACTGTGCTTACCCGAAGAAAATGCTGGAGGCTGTTTACGGCATCCCCCAAAAATACAATACATGGTTTATCAGGGGAAACCGCGAGGACTACATGATTTCCCATCATGACAACCCTGACGACGGCTGGCATTACTGTTCGGCAAGCGGTTCCCTGCTGTATACCTTTGAAAATATCACAGGCAGCGATATTGATTTTTTCAGAAGCATGCCGGTCAGTATGAATATAAAAATTGAAGACCTGCCGGAATTTACTGTCTGCCACGGTTCTGTACAAAGCAACAGGACTGTTCTCCGCCCCGGTTACAGCAAAGATATTGAAGATACCATTAATGAAATGAAAAACAGCCTTCTTATCTGCGGTCACGGGCACATACCTTTTGTTTATGAAAAGAACGGCAGAAAAATCATGTGCGCGGGGTCGGTCGGTATTCCGTGTAATAACCAAATCCATGCTCAGTTTACGACACTGGAGTTTTACGGCGGTGAGTGGAAAACGGAAATAATAACCGTTCCGTATAATGTTACTAAAGCCGTTTCGGAAATTGATGAAAGCGGTCTGTCGGACAAGGCGTTTATATGGGCAAAAAGCATTAAATATATTTTACAGACCGGCAGGAATATAAATTCTGAATGCGTCAGAATGGTTTCGGATTTTTCAAAAGAATACGGGATTCCTTATTCAGATGAAGCTTTATGGGTAAAAGCTGCCGGAATTTTAGGACTATTGTAGTTATGAGAGGAAATATTTATGAAAAGAGCTTTAGCAGTATTTATTATAATGGTTTTACTAATAACGGGGTGTGATAAAAATACATCCGCTTCTGAACCGGCAGAAAACGGTATCACAACTGTTCAGACAGTAACGGCGGATACAACCGAAAGCACTGCTGTTATTACTTCAACAGCGGAAATAACCACAACCGCGAAAAAACAAAGCTCCGTTACAACAACCGTTACTGAATCGCCAAAACCTGAACCGTTATTGCTGAAGGCAAAGGAAAACGGGAATACCCATTATGTTGAAAAGTTTACGGTTGTTAATCCAGCCGAAATATGGGACGAGGAGGATTTTCCCGATAAGGAGCATTTACAGCTTGCTAAGCAGAATTTATATGAAAAAGATAAAATGAATATTAACAGGTATAACGAAAGTATAATCGAAGCCGATGATGAAATGAAGGGGAAAAAACTAATAAACAGTGCTGATGACATTGAATTCATATATGGAGTACAGTATGATTTTAACAATGACGGATTAACGGAAAATATAATAATGTTAAGCAGCACATCATTTATGTCGTCCAGTTTTATTGCATATATCAATGGCGATGATATTTATTGGCTGGTAGGGGAATGTAATTACTGGGATGAACGATACCAGGATGAACAATACCAGGATGGCGTTAAAATAATCGAATGCAATGATTTTACAGGCTGCAGTATTAATTTTACAGCCGGAGCCATTTATTATGCGGGTGTATTGTTTTCATTCGAAAATGGAGAACCCGAAGTTTTGATTAGCGGATTAAACTATTATAAGGATAACAAATTCTATATAACCGAAAAGTATTCGGCTTCAGATAAAATTGCCCTTTGGGACAGCGAAACCAAAACCTTCCGGCAGCTTGCCGATATCGAACTTACAAAAGAGGAATTTATCGATTATTTTGAAAACGGTAAAGAAGGTATTGAATACATAGAGAATCTGACTGGGTGGAGCGATTATAAAATCCATACGCAGGGATATGTGAATTATTATTTTTCATGTGAAAACGAACACCTGGCATTTTTTGGACTGGATGAAAACGGAGAAGCGGAGTTAGATGAGAAAATGCTTCACTGGCTTGTCGTATGGTACAGCGGCGAATATAAAGCAAACGAATATATCCTGACCGAAGACAAAAACCTGATTTATGGTGTTGACGCAAATAATCTGGCAGTTAATGAATAAAAGTTTGTCAAAATTAATAATAAAATAGGAGTGCTGTTATGGCGCAGAAGAAAGAAAAGACAGTTAAAACCAGGGACGGTAAAAAAGCCTTTATTGCCGAAAGCGGCGTTGTCGCCGAGGAGCTTATTACAGAAACCCTTGAAAAGAACTTCATGCCTTATGCGATGAGCGTTATAATTTCAAGAGCCCTGCCTGAAATAGACGGCTTCAAGCCCTCGCACAGGAAGATTTTATATACCATGTATAAAATGGGGCTTTTAAACGGTCCGAGAACCAAGTCCGCAAATATTGTCGGGCAGACCATGAAGCTCAACCCTCACGGCGACCAGGCGATTTATGCCACTATGGTGCGCCTGGCGCGCGGNNATTCAAAAGGAAATTTCGGCAAGGCATACTCCAGGGATATGTCCTTTGCGGCGTCCCGTTACACCGAAGCGAAGCTTGCTCCGATTTGCGCCGAGCTTTTCCGTGATATTGATAAGGAAACCGTCGATTTCGTACCGAACTACGACAATGAAACCGTCGAGCCGGCTCTTCTGCCTGCGGCGTTCCCGTCCGTCCTTGTCAACGCCAATGTCGGGATTGCTGTTTCGATGGCGTCTTCGGTATGTCCCTTCAATCTTGAGGAGGTTTGCAGAACAGCGGTTGAGCTAATCCGGAATCCTGAGCATAACGCCCTTTCAACGCTCAAAGGCCCCGATTTTCCGGGAGGGGGATTCCTGCTTCATGACGAAAAGGAGCTTGACAGGATATACCGTACCGGTTCAGGCTCGGTAAAGGTACGGGCGAAGTATAATTATGACAAGCCGAACAATATCATCGAGGTAACACAGATTCCGCCGACAACCACAGTCGAGGTTATTATCGAAAAAATCATCCTTCTGATAAAACAGGGTAAAATCAAGGAAGTATCATATATACGCGATGAAACTGACATAAACGGTCTTAAAATAGCAATCGACCTCAAGCGGGGAACCGACCCCGAAAAGCTTATGCAGAAGCTTTTCAGAATGACAACGCTTCAGGACAGCTATTCCTGTAATTTTAACATCCTTATCGGAAATATGCCGAAGGTAATGGGTATTTATGAAATCATAGAGGAATGGACCGCTTTTCGCTGCGAATGTATTAAACGCCGTGTTTATTATGAGCTGACTAAGAAAAAAGAAAAGCTGCACCTGCTCAGGGGACTTAAAAAAATCCTGCTTGATATTGACAGGGCTGTTGAAATCGTCCGCGAGACCGAGGAGGAAAACGAAGTTGTCCCGAACCTTATGATAGGTTTCGGAATTGATGAAACCCAGGCGGAATATGTTGCTGAAATAAAGCTCCGGCATTTGAACAAGGAATATATTTTAAACCGGACATCTGAAATCGAGCATTTGACAAAAGAAGCCGCGGATATGGAAGAAATCCTCAGCAGCAGGAAAAGGATTCTGGATATTATAATATCGGAGCTGAAAGATATTATTAAGAAGTACGGCGAACCCCGTAAAACCCTGTTTTATTACGGAGCTCAAACCGAAGAAGACGATACTGCCGACGACGTACCGGATTTCCCTGTTCATTTGTTTATTTCAAAAGCCGGGTACTTCAAAAAAATACTGCCGCAGTCGCTTAGAATGTCAGGTGAGCATAAATTCAAGGACGGTGATGATATGGACGTTTCATATGAATCGTCAAACAGGGCGGATTTATTATTCTTCACCGACAAGTGTCAGGTTTACAAGGCTAAGGTATCGGCATTCACCGAAACAAAAGCGTCCGTGCTGGGTGAATATATCCCCGCGAAGCTTGGTTTTGACGATAAAGAAAACGTAAAAGCAATGCTGGTCACCGCAGATTACGGCGGTCATGTCATTATGGTATTTGAAAACGGCAAAGCCGCCAAGGTACCCCTCAGCTCATATGAAACGAAAACCAACCGTAAAAAGCTGACAAACGCATACTCCGACAAATCAAGGCTTGTGAAAATCCTTGCCGTTAAGGACAACACCCCAATCCTGCTGAAATCAAATAACGGACGGGCTGTAGTCTTTAACACGGGTATGATTCTGCCGAAGTCGACCCGCGATACGCAGGGCGTTCAGGTGTTTACGCTCAAAGCAAAGGCGGTTGTGGAAAACGCATATATTGTCACGGACGAAATGGCTGAGGGCGTTAAAAAATACGCTGTGAAGTCAGTTCCCTCTTCCGGTTCCCTAGCAAAGGATTTAAAGGACCCCGACCAGATGGAATTATAGGGTAATAACAGTATTAGAAAGACAGGAATTTTTGCATGTTCATCAGATTACAAGAACAAAAGAGAAATAATTTATAAGCGGAGGTAATTATTTTGGGATACGGCATTGACTTAACGGGAATATCTGTTCTAAAAACTGTTATGCAGGAATTGAAAAGCTTATGCAGCCTTGTCAGAATAAACGGAATAGGACCGGCAGCCGCAAAAACTATATACGAAAGCGGATATAGAAGCGTCAACGATATAGCCGGG
>DBCY01000188.1:10422-10666 GCA_002293295.1 Ruminococcus sp. UBA946
TTGGCGAAAAGGATATGCAGTTTATTATTGATGCGGCAAAAATTATACTTGATACGGAGAGGTAAAAAAGACGTGTGAGCAATATTAATACTTATAAAGAAAAACGGATTTATTTTAACTAACTTATCATATAAACAATACTTATATAGGGATTGATTTATTAATTATTTTGTGTTATTATGGATAATATGAATCTTTATGTAAAAATAAAATAAAATATCTTTTAGCAAAAATACATATAAAC
>DBCY01000212.1 GCA_002293295.1 Ruminococcus sp. UBA946
ATCTCTTAAGTTGTTACCATTGCTCTAAACACTCCACACTTTTTCGGAGGAATATCCAAAAGGGATTTGCGTTCCTTATCGTTCGCCCATCGCGCCGAGCCGTGCTCCTCGCCTTTCCGGTGGAATTTGCGCTTATCGGTGACTTTCATAAGAACGTAAAGCGCCAGTCCCCCAGCCGCAAGAGCCGCTAATTTCAGGGAATTCGACCCTTTCATCCGCAAATGCTCCAGTACAAGTTCTGTATCCGAAACGGTGGAATTAAGGTTTTGCGAGAATTTGTCAATATCCGTCTTGCCGTTTTCACCGACAGAAAGGTCAAGGCAGGTTCCGATTGCCGCCGCGAAATAAAGGACTGCAATGCAGATAACCGCGTAGATTCCGACTGTGATAATATCCGGCTTTTTTGGCTCTTTCAAGTTCTTGACCCCCGTTCCTTTTTCTTATGCCGGAGGGCGTCGCTTGCCATTTTACCCGCCGCCGAATTTTTGATTCTGTTCAGCAGGTTTTCGGTAACGCTCTGGTCTGCGGCTTTCCTTATAACCCTCTCCGCCTTTGAAGCCGTCATTCCGAAGGTATCGGTCAAAGCCTTTGCCGCCGTTTTTTTGTCCGAAAGGTCAAGCCTTAAAACCGTGTTTCCGCCTGTGACCGCAAATCCGGTTTGGGTATCCCGTTCGATGGAATACTCCTTAAACTGTTTTTGCACGGGCGCTTGTGCGAAACCGAGCCTCTGCGCCTTATTAAGCAGCGCGTTTACCGTTTCATCGTCCTGTAATCCAAGATACCGCCTGATGTTTTGTTCTACGATTTTTCTGTCGGTTATGTTTTCAGACAAAACCGCGAATTTCCCTGTTTTTTCATCGGTTACGGTGAGCTTCGCAGTTTTCTCCTTCTGCAATTGCAGTCTGTTGAAGCAGTAGCCGTCCGTCAGGATGTTATCGTCCTCAAACCGTATATTCCTCTCGTAATACGACATCTGTTCAAGCTGCCGCGAACCGCTGAGAAAATATTTTTGCTGTTCGGGAGTGAGCTTTGAAGTAAGCGCGTTCGCCGCCTCATGCGCTTTAACCCCGTCAAAGCCGAGCCGCTCCTTCATGACCCGTTCCAGTTTTGCCATAGTGCAGAAATTCATTTCGATTTTTTTGCCCTGACCTGTATCAATGACCGCGATTCCGGGTTTTCCGTTTTCGGTACGAACGTCAAGCGAAACGCTCTGCAATTCCTTCCGCATATCCTTAAAATTCTGAGCCGCCTTTTCAATGCTCTTTTCATACGCCGAACTGAATATGCACTTAACGCCGCCGTCCGTTGTTTCAAGAAAAGTCACGGGAATATCATGGTTTCCGCAATACATCTGAAAACCCTCTGCCTGTTCCTTTTCAACCGTAATCATCCTTTCGGTCTGCTCCGGCTGGCTTAATTTCTGTCTGACTATATCCTGCACTATGGAATTGACCGCTTCCTTGTCGCTTTTCAGAAAAAACACCGACAGGGTATTTTCCTTTTCTTTTTCCTGAACGGCTGATACGGGAATATCCAAAGCCTTCGCCCTTGCTGTGAGTTCCCGGAAATCCTCCTTGGAAAAGCTCGGAAGCATTGAAACCTCTCCCCCGGCTTTCAGCCTCTGATACGTCACTTCGCCGCCGGACAAATCAGGACTTTTATCATCGGGGTTTTGAAGCTTTCTCTGCCTTTCCCTTGCCATCCATACTTTCAGGATTTCAAGGAATACCTCCGTCGCTTTGGATACGGTCTGCGTGGTTATGCTCGTCATCGAGCTTGCTACATCGTCCCCGTGCATTGATTTCCTCCTTTCCCGCAGGTTTATGAAGGGGAAGAATCAGACCCCTTCATAAGTTCCTACAGAAACGCTTAATTTTTAAACCCCAAACTGACCGGATTTTTGATTTTTGTTATATCTCCTAAAAATCAAAGTCTGATATTGTTGAATACTCACAGTCAGTAAGCAGCTTTTTCAGCGTCCGTTTTGAATACCTTATACTTTTGGCAACGGCATTGATACTGACTCCCTCAAGCTTTGCTATTTCTTTAAGAGTCATATCCTCCGCTACATAAAGCAAAAGTCTTCTTTGGTTAACTTCGCTGAGCTGGCGGATTGCGTTGTAAAGTCTTTCGTTACGGATATTTTCATAAAATTCATCCTCCGCTGACTTAAAAATCTTACCGCAGATTTCGGCGGCTTCAACTTCACAAAAGCCAAAAGGCACTTGATGCCGGTAGGCGTTCATTTTGTACCGGTTTTCCTCGCGTCTGAACTCCTCAAACGCTTGTAATATTTCTTCACTTACTTCAACCGTCCGCTGTTCGGAGCAGTTAAAGCCGTATTTTTCAGAAAGGATAACCGTCCTTTTCGTGTTATCATTGCTGTTCAGCATTGTTTTACCTCCAAAAATTTGATTTGTTTAACGGCATAAAATCAAATTCCGGAGCTAAGGATAACGGGAATAATATAAAAGCCAGCGTTTCAGTGTGTTTTCTCCTTCCCGAAAACTCAAACCACTCTGAAAACCGCAGGCTCAAAACATTTTTATGGCGTTTACACTTTGCAGGTAAAAATGCAAATCCCCATGAAAACGATATAATAAAACAAAAGAGCCCCAAATCTCATTTACAGAGATTCGGAACCCTTAAACCGCATTATGTACCATACTGCCGTATTTTTCCGATGTAATAAATAAATACTGTTAAGAGTATCACAAAAAGTCAATCTGCAATTTTACGGTGCAAACCTTCTGCATTGATAAGAGTCACAATATATTGATAAAAATAAAAAAAGTCCCTTAATTCAATGCCACATTGAATTAAGGGACTTAAAAAGCTTAATCATTTTTCACGCTCTGCCTCATACATGACTTATAATTGTTATAATATCCGATGATTAACAGCAGCGCCGTACAGAACAGACCTAAAGATATGATGTATGGAAGATTATATTGTTTAAACAGTATACTTATTAAAACAACCACTGTTTCCAGTATCAGAACCAGTTTTGACCTTCTGCGGTATACGATTTTTTCCGTATCGTCCAGTAATTTATTTTCTGTACCCACAGGCGTTAAAAGCCATATGACGATGCCCGCGGAATATGTAAACATTACCGACATAGGAAATAAGTAATTATCCGGCGTAAACCTGACAGCCGATACTATTGTAATAAGCATAAAAACAGATATGAAAAAACAATTTAATCTTGATTTGGCGTGAAAGCCGCCTGCGTAAATACGCACCGGCTCAAAAAACAGAATAAATACTGCCATCTGCAATACCCTGTCTGCAATTACGCTGACTAACAAAACAATGGAGTAAAATAATATTTTAAAAAACAGAAACTCCATACCGTAACGGACTAACTCAGCATTATCGTCCGTTATGGAATTATTACGCCCAGTATTTTTATAACTTTATTTACCAGCTTGTCCATGATTAAAACTTTCTTAGTTTTTTTACTGCTTCGGGCATTTCAGGCTGATGACCCCACCAAGGACAGGCGGAGTTTGCGTTCCGCACAGCTGATTTTTCCGCTATCGCTGCTACAGACTTCATTATTATATTTTTTGCTTTTTTCTGACCGGTTTTCATTATGAAAACCCCCTTTTTAAATTTTTCGACAATTACTGCCTGTCTCAAATTTACAATATTTTATATGCCGTGTCAATAGCTCTGCACTGAATGCAGGGTTTTCTGCACTGAATGCAGAATTTTTTTGTTTTTTTAGATTTCAGGATAAAAAACAAGCGTTTTTTATCGTGTTTAAAAATAAAAAAAGCAGTGTAAATTAAATTACACCGCTTATGATACTATTTACAGCGCCGCAAAATCATTCAGCCTGTTTTTCAGCCAAGTATTCCTTTCCATAACCTTATTATTATTCATTGCGCAGTAAAGGGCTTTTTTACTGCCTACTATTACAAGACGCTTTTTCGCCCTCGTGATTCCGGTATAAAGCAGATTTCTCTGCAACAGTAAATAATGCGACATAGAAAGCGGCATAACCACCGTATCGAATTCCGAACCCTGACTTTTATGTATTGTCGTCGCGTAACTCAGCACAACTTCATCAGTTTCGGTTAAATCGTATTCGACAAGCCTGCCGTCAAATGATATTTTCAATGCCCTGTTTTCAAGGTCTATATGGGAGATAACTCCGATGTCGCCGTTGAAAACCTCTTTTTCATAGTTGTTTTTTATTTGCATAACCTTATCGCCGAGCCTGTATTCCATTCCGCCACGGCTTATCGTCAGAGTATTCTTATTGAGCGCGTTTTGCAGTAATCCGTTCAGATTCTGCACTCCGGTAACGCTTTTCTGCATGGGGCACAGCACCTGAATATCCTTTACCGGGTCGATTCCATAATGTGAGGGAAGGCGTTTCCGGCATAACCCGACGATAATTTCCGCTATTCTGTCGTTATCATCTTCCTCAATAAAAAAGAAATCGCTTTGCCTTGAATTGTTTATTTCGGGGAATAATCCCTTGTTTATTCTGTGCGCGTTTCGGATTATAAGGCTTCCCATCGCCTGACGGAATATCTTTTCAAGCTTTATGACCGGAACCCGTCCGCTGTCAATTATATCGCGCAGAACATTCCCCGCCCCGATAGAGGGCAGCTGGTCTGTATCGCCGATTAATATTACGCTCATATGCGGCGGAACAGCTTTTAAAAGGTTATAGAACAGGATTATATCCATCATGGAGGATTCGTCAACAATAATAAAGTCGCCTTCCAGTTGGTTATCCGCGTTCTTCTGATACCCGTCCGGCGGTTTTAACTCCAGAAGCCTGTGTACGGTTTTGGATTCAAGACCTGTTGTTTCCGTCATTCTCTTAGCGGCTCTTCCCGTCGGGGCGGTTAAGAGAACGCTTAAACTATTCCTCATGAACATCCTGATAATGCCTTTTACCGTGGTGGTTTTACCCGTGCCGGGTCCCCCGGTAAGAACCATGAATTTTGAATTTGCCGCGCACTCAATCGCCTTTAACTGCATTTCATCATATTTAACGGTTTTTTCGTCCGATGAAATATTATTTATTTTCTTTTCGCGCGGATACACAGCTATTTTTTCTATTAGCTTTGCCGTTCCTGATTCACAATGGTAAAATGGGGGAAGATAAATTCTGCTTTTATTTTCCTCTGCAATGACATCACCACTGAAAGCCATGTCAGAAAGCGTCATGACTATTTTGGGTTCCTCAATACCAAGAAGCTCCGTTGCAGATTCCACCAACTGATTCCAATGTGCAAAACAATGTCCTTCGTTGGAAAGTTCATTCAGAGTGTAAAAAATGCCGCTTCGGCACCTCATATGCCGTTCCTTGTCAACGCCTAATTTTTCAGCTATAATGTCCGCTGTCCGGAATCCTATCCCGAAAATATCATCCGCCAGTTTATACGGGTTTTCTGTAATCGTTTCAATGCTCCTGTCACCGTATGCCCTGTAAATCCTCGAAGCGTATGTTGTGCTTATCCCTTTTTCCTGCAAAAAAATCATCAGGTTTTTTATTTCCCGCTGCTCGCCCCATGCTTTTTTTATCAGCTCCACACGCTTTTTTCCTATTCCGTCCACAGTTATAAGCTCGTTTGGGTTGTTTTCTATTACATCAAGCGTATTTTCCATGAAAGTACCGACTATCTTTTTGGCGTATTTGGGACCGATACCTTTAATTAATCCAGAACCGAGGTATTTCTGAATCCCGTAAACCGTTGCGGGGAGGGTTTCTGAATACAGGGCGGCATTAAACTGTCTGCCGTACTTTGAATCTACCTTCCACTCGCCGGTCATAGACAGAACTGAGCCGACACTCACGGAAGCCATATTTCCCGTCACAGCAACAAGGTCGCTGTAACCTTTAACCCTGACCTTTATGACAGTATAGCCGTTTTCCTCATTCTGATATGTAATTCTTTCAATTATACCCTGAATTTGTTCCATTGTTTCTGCCTGACGGGAAACAGAGCTTTTCCGCTAATTTGTCCCGTCCTTTCTCCAAATTGGTATGTATATTATCGCTTTTCACCGGTTACAAGCCTTTTATTTTTTTTATTTGGATTCTTATTATTCTCTATCAGACTTCTCTGACTTCCTTCCGCTTTCTTGGGCTGTCATTGCAACCACCTCCCACCTTCCTATCTTACCATTTTCTTTCCTCTATTGATAGGTGGGGGTGGTTTGACGCTTACAAATAAAAAAGCAGCATAATCAGATTATACCGCTTTTTTCAATATTAGTCAATAATTTATTCTATATCAATATAGTACAACCCTGTCCTTCGCATTTCCTTTTGCACGGTAAATCAATTGCGAATTCCCGTAAGCATTAACTTACGGGAATTGCACTTTTTGGCTCCCCAAGTTGGACT
>DBCY01000089.1:0-1870 GCA_002293295.1 Ruminococcus sp. UBA946
TTCAACATCTCATTGTACAAATTTTCCGGCAGTTTGCGCTTCGGCTGTTCCTCTCGCATTGTCGCGCCCTCCCACATCTTATATTAAAAAAAGATATGAGGGTATGCGGCGAATAATGCTTCATATGAGGATAATTCTTGTCATATATACCGGTAACTTGTCCTTTTTATGCGGAAAAAGCTATTATGTTTTTCCCGTGTCTTACTGGAGTTAGACATAGGAAAAACATAACGAAAAACACTCCTGTTTGTCCTTTAATTTTACACAATTATAAGCCTCGAATCAATGGAAATTAGTTTGTATGGCAGTGTATGGATAATGAGCCGATTTGCACCAATAATGCATTATTACGAATAAAATAAAACCGATGGCACGTTACTATTACGCGCCGTCGGTTCTATTTTAAATTATTAAATACCGCTATATACCTTCGTGAAGGTGGAATAAAAGAGATGTTTACTATCTTCCAAATACTGCGGTGAAAAACGGTAATGCCGCGTCATATATGGCATGAAATATGATGAGTGTCAACATATTGAAGTATTTTAATTTTTCTCGGGATAGACTGAAAATAAACCCAAGAAGCGTGGTCATTCCTACTTGAATAAGTGTCATTGTTATACCTGAATTGGGCAAGTTTATAAAGTGGCTTAACCCAAATAATAACGAAGATACTATGACGGCACAAATCCGCGAATCCTTTACATCAAGTAATTTTCTAAATATATAGCCTCGGAAAACCATCTCTTCTACAAGACCAACTGTCAATATGTCCGTAACACCCTTTATTAAGAAGGCTAACACAGCTAGATTACCTGTACCCATCAAATAGTTCAACACGCTGAAAAGTTCCAAAATTCCGGTCATCGCCGCCGCAAGAATAACTCCTGCTACAATGCCAAGTAATATTTGATGTAACTTTTTTTCTTTTGCAAATCCCAAATCACGGAGCGTTGTTTTGCCCCACTTCATCAGTAATAAAACAGGCACTAACGCAACCCACCATGTTAGAATAATCACAATGTTGAGTGGTATAATTGAAAGTTCTCCTAACCATGAGCTTGAGAATATAAAACCTCTGCCTATACTCAAGACAACATAGGCCAAAAATGCAATAACAATAGAGGTAATGTTCTTTCTTTTTTTCATTTTATCCCCTTCGTCATAAAATAATGGTTCATTTACATTATTTCAATGTTTGTAGTATAACCTTCGTTTCACCTGTTCTACCTGTTCTTTTAAGGACACAAGCATTTTAACATAACTCGTCCCAAAATTCAACAGAAAAATCGAATATTCTTTCGCCCCTCCCCTCATTACCCCTTCCACGGCTCAATATCCCCCGGCTGTGGCTGTGANNAGCTTCAAATCCTCTTTGTACCCTTCAAAAGTATCTATGCGTGTAATATCATAAAACACGCCCTTGTACTCAACAAAATAATCGGCGGCGGTTATATCGTTGCGCCAGTTCACCGTGAAGAACATTTCTTCTTTCTGCTGTAAAGCCTGTGAAGCGTAGTATTCGCTTGCCGATAACTGCCGGACATACGCCCATATACGCCCGGCATGAATCGGTGTATATTTCGTGGTAGAGAAGCCCGCGCTGTCCTTAACCGTGTGTTTCCTGTAAAGTATAATCTTCTTATCCTTCAAACTTCGCATTCCTTCCCGCCCTTTCCCGCCAAAAAGAGAAGCGTTATAAAGCCGCTGTGTATTCGCCGTAATGTTCATATAAACCGACATAGGCGTTTAACAGGCTTGTCGTTCCGTCGATACGCTGTTTTGGTGACTGGTTCTTAACCGGCACAATATTTCCGTTCCTGTCGGTTAAAACGCCGGTGTTCGTTAAGCACCATTTCAATATCGGGTT
>DBCY01000089.1:1961-2083 GCA_002293295.1 Ruminococcus sp. UBA946
GAATAGCTGTCATAATAAACCCATGCTATACTCAAGCCTATTTGTTTCACCATTTCAATAAACCATGCCGTAACGTCCGCATAATTGATACAATTACCCTCACATAACCGCAAAAGCCCGTT
>DBCY01000089.1:2235-2396 GCA_002293295.1 Ruminococcus sp. UBA946
ATGTCAAATAATTCCTCGTTGTTAATATCGTCATAGCTTAACCACGCCGTTTTAGCTGTTTCCCGGATATTAAAGTCTTTGGTTAAAATTCCGGTTAAATCGGCGGGATTGTTTTTCGCCCGTTCAACCTTGAATTGTATATCATCTATGCGCTTGATACT
>DBCY01000089.1:2426-2589 GCA_002293295.1 Ruminococcus sp. UBA946
GGCAAAAAGCTGTTATCCGTAAAAGTCCCGTCCGCTACGCCGCAAGCGTAGTTATACATATCATCAAAAATACACTCGCGCACGGTTCCGGCGGTGGTTATCATAATAAGCAACGGCTGTCTGCGCGCGGCCTGTGACTGCTTCATAACCTCGTATAGATTCC
>DBCY01000051.1 GCA_002293295.1 Ruminococcus sp. UBA946
AGAATAGAAGAGTAGACCTTTATGTTCTCGAAAGAATATGCGATTTCTTAAACTGTAAGCTTGAAGATATTATGCACTACGAACCGGATTCTGATATTAATGGTGATAATAGTGGATAAAAACTATATGGCAGAAAAATAAGGGAATACAGAGAAAATAATAATCTGACAAAGGACAGGATGTCAGAAATGCTCGGAATCGGCACAAATTTTCTAAGCGATATTGAACGCGGTTCAAAAGCTCCCGGTATATCANNATCAAAAATCGCATATATTTTAAAAAACCCTTAATCTGACCATTGATTATTTTTTCAGGGACGAGGATAAATGCTTTAAATTATTTACTATAAACGAATTTACAAACAGGATTAGAGATTTGACGGACGAACAGCTGGACAAACTTGCTGATATACTGGAAGCTTTTTTGAAATTTACTGAATCAGAAAACAAGGGTGATTAAATTGCATGACAATCATTGCCGATATACATTAAGAGTTGAACCGATTATATTAGATAAATTCGGATTTATCGCTAAATATAAAGGAAGAAGCAAAAATAAGGAACTGGAACAAATGATGATAAAGCGTATTAAAGATTTTGAGAAAGAAAACGGAGAAATAACCGTAAAAATGATTTATGAAGCAATTAATAAATAATACCAGCATAAGTTTATAAAATGAAGATTTGTATTAAAAACTCAACTAATATAAAACGGAACGCTGCGGACAGCGTTCCCTACAAGTAATTATTAAAATTTTGATATAATATATTAAAATCATACCGCCAAAGGCGGTATACCACCATTGTTAATTGTTAATTGTTAATTATTAATTACCCCTGTTGCTTCCTGCATCAATTCAATTACAGTCTGCATAAGCTCAACGGACTTGTCGCTGCTGAGCATTTTTACTGCGATAAAGGGCTTTGAGGAGCCGTTTACGGTAACCCTTCCTTTTAAATTCTGCACCAGCGACTGAATCTGTTCTATGGTAGCCGTCTTTAAATGGAAAACCATAATCCCGTTTTGTTCGGTTATCTCGGTAATACCCAGCTTGCCCGCCATATTTCGGAGCAAAGCGACTGTTATTAGACCTTCGATGGATTTCGGCGGTTCGCCGTAGCGGTCAATTAATTCGTCTATTAAATCCATGCTGTCGTCCTTGCTTTGAAGAGATGCGATTTTCCTGTAAATATCCAGTCTTCCGGCAAGGCTTTCAATATATTTTTCAGGGATATGCGCGTCAATCTGCAGGTCAATCAGGCACTCCTCGGGACGCTTGGGCAGGGGACTTCCTTTTTCCTCGGCTATGGCTTCCGAAAGCAGCTGGAGATACATGTCATAACCGACGGCTTCCATATGCCCGTGCTGTTTTCCGCCGAGGATAGACCCAGCCCCCCTTATTTCAAGGTCGCGCAGGGCTATCCTGAAACCGCTTCCGAACTGGGTGAATTCCCTTATGGCGTCAAGGCGTTTGCTTGCAATTTCAGTAAGAACCTTACCCCTTCTGAAAGTGAAGTATGCGAACGCGCGCCGGTTTGAACGCCCCACCCTTCCCCTTAGCTGATAAAGCTGCGAAAGCCCCAGCCGGTCGGCGTCTTCGATGATAAGGGTGTTGACGTTAGGAACATCCACGCCTGTTTCGATGATTGTCGTGCATACCAGGATGTCGATTTCGTTCTCCACCAGCTGACGCCAGATTTCGGATAACCTCTCCTCTGTAATCTGTCCGTGGGCAACGCCGATTCTGGCTTCGGGAAGAGCCTGCGACAGCTTTGCCGCGCAAATATCAATTGTTTCAATCCTGTTATGAATATAATAAACCTGCCCCCCGCGGCGAAGCTCCTTTGTCACAGCCTGAAGAATAATCCCCTCGTTATGTTCGATTACATAGGTCTGAACGGGATACCGGTCGATGGGGGGTTCTTCTATTACGCTCATGTCGCGGATACCGCTCATAGCCATATTGAGGGTACGCGGAATCGGCGTCGCGGACAGAGTAAGCACGTCAACGCCGGTAAAGGCTTCCTTGAAGCGTTCCTTGTGAGCGACGCCGAAACGCTGTTCCTCATCGACAATCACAAGTCCCAGGTCGGAAAAACCGACGTCCTTCTGGACAATCCTGTGTGTTCCTATAACCATATCGATTTGACCGCGTTTCAGTTCCTTTAAAATCTGCTCCTGCTCCTTTTTTGAACGGAAACGCGACAGAAGCTGAATTTTCATGGGGAAATGCTCGAAACGCTTTAAGGCGGTCTGGTAATGCTGCCATGCCAGAACGGTGGTAGGAGCCAGAATTGCGCACTGCTTGCCGTCAAGCATACACTTGAACGCGGCGCGGAACGCAACCTCGGTTTTGCCGAAACCGACATCCCCGCATAAAAGTCTGTCCATAGGTATATCTTTTTGCATATCTGATTTTATTTCATGAGCGCTTCTCAGCTGGTCGTCGGTTTCCTGATACTGGAACCGTCTTTCAAAATCGTTCTGCCAGTCGTCATCCTCGGAAAACGCAAAACCCTTTGTCTGGCTGCGGAGAGCGTAAAGCTTAATAAGCTCATCCGCCATGTCCTTAACGGCTTTTTTGACACGGT
Source organism: Ruminococcus sp. UBA946 (assembly GCA_002293295.1). GTDB lineage: Bacteria > Bacillota > Clostridia > Oscillospirales > Ruminococcaceae > UBA946. Next base: position 2,592 of record DBCY01000051.1, read on the forward strand.
TACGGGTTTTCTGCCATTCCTGCGATGAAAGCTTATTAAGCTTGACGCCGCTGTTGTCACGTGGTCCGATGTATTTGGAAACAAGGTCAAGCTGGTTGACGGGAACATAGAGAACGTCGGTGCCGGCGTATTTAATCATTATATAATCTTTCGTAATGCCCTCCATCTCAAGCTTTTTTATTCCCTGAAAACAGCCGATTCCGTGGAGCGCATGCACGACCAAATCACCCGGGGATATGTCCGACAAGGATTTTATTTCCTCGCCCTTTTTAACTTTTTTATACTTGCGTTTTGAAACGGCAGCCCGCGCCTGAGTTATGAGCGCGGTTTTTATATCGATGTAATCGTATCCGCTGGACGTACAGCCTGTCGTAAGCAGAACATGTCCTTTCGACAGTTCTGATTTTTCAGTCATTATATTACATGAAATACCCTCATCCCTTAAATCCTGCTCTATAATGGGCAGCGTTTTCTCCGAGCCTGCCATAACTATAACGGAATAACCGTGACCGCAGTAGGACAGCAAATCCTCTGTAAGCTGCCGGATTTCTCCCCCCCAGGGAGCGGTCTGGTTAGCCGTTACGGAAATAAGCTTCTTATATTTATTATCGCTGTTCCGTAAGAATGTATCAAAATGCACAAGCCGGAATTTCCCTGCTTCGGACATAAGCTCGGGAAACTCAAGCAAATAGCCTTCGAGCCCCCTGCAAAGCTCTCCCTCGTCAAGCAGGATTTTTATATCCTCCATATGCTGGGAAATGATTGCTTTTGATTTTTCATAGGAATTATGGTATTCGCTGAAAATTACCGTGCTTTTACCGGCGTCCGTGTTAAAATAATCAAAAATGGTATGGGCTTTTTCATATGCCGCGGGTAGGTATTTATCAATATTCCCGAGAGAAAGCCCGGTGTTGATGCGGTCTGTATCCTTTAAGAAATTTGCCCTGACAAGTTCCGTTCTTTTTCCCCTGGCGGATTTCGATAAAGCTTCGATTTTCTGAAGAAGGATATCGCTGCTGTCGAAAAGAACCTCCAAAGCAGGGGATACTTTTAAAATTTCCATTGAATCGGTCCGGCGCTGTGTTTCGGCGTCAAAGTACGACATACTGTCAATTTCATCGCCCCAAAGCTCAATACGGACAGGAGACGCTTCCTGAACGGGAAAAATATCAATAATAGAACCCCTTACCGAGAACTGTGAAGCGCCTTCAACCTTATCGCAGCGGGAATAACCTGCGGCGGTAAGGTTTCGTATTAATTCCGGCAGAATAATATTCCCGCCTGAACTGAGCTTTACGGTACGGCTTAAAAGAACGCCGGAAGGCAGGGTACGCTGCATCGCCGCTTCAACCGAAGCGCAGACAAATTTACAATTGTTTTCGCAGATTCTGGCAAGAACGCCCAGCCGTGTATGCTCATATTCGCGTGAAGCCGTTTCGACCCTTGAAAATGTGAAATCCTTTGCCGGATATACGTATGAGCAGATTTCTTTTGACATTTCATTTATGTCATCGGAAATACGTTTTGCCGAAGCTTCGTCGTCCGTGATAATAAGAATAGGGGAGTCGTTGTAAAGTCCCATGGCAAACTGGGCTTTATGGATTCCGGAAACTCCCGAAACGGATACGGGTGTCATATCCTTAGCGACCGCGTCAAGCAAATCGTTATAAGCCGGCAATCCTTCAACAGCCTTTAAAAAAATTGGAGTCTTCATATTTACCTCAGAAATCAAGGGGTGTTCAATAACCCGTTTAGGGTATATTGCTGATATTCGGACACTCCCTAGTTATATTTATTCATTGCCTCGTCAATTTTACCCTGTAATATTAATTCAATAGCTAAGGCGGTTTTTTCACAGCCTTCATTCATTTTATTGATTTCATACTCAGTAAAACGCGATAAAACCCAGTCGGCAAGATTATAATCAGGATGCGGTTTCTTACCGATTCCTATTTTTACCCGGGGAAATACATCCTCCCCCGTAAGTTCAATAATTGATTTTATGCCGTTATGACCTCCGTCGGAGCCTTTTCTGCGTATCCGTATAAAAGACGGTTCAAGACTGATATCGTCATAACATATAATAACCTTATCCATCTGAATCTTATAATAATCGGCAGCCATTACCACAGCTTCCCCGCTTTTGTTCATATAGGTAGCCGGTTTCATCAGCAGACAGCATACCCCGCTGATTATAACCGGTTCGGTATAGGATTTGAACCGGAATCTTTTTATGTTTTTATTATATTTTTCAGCAAGGTAATCCGCCGCCATAAATCCTGCGTTATGCCGCGTGTTCTCATATTGAAGCCCTGTATTNNTATTTCCGAGGCCTGCGATTATATATTCAGGCTTTCCCGCGGGTTTTTGCTTTTGCGCATTCAGTTTTTCAAAAATATTAAATATACTCATATTATTACCGTTCTCCAAAAAAATCTGCCGATGTTGTTTACGATTTAAAAGTCAGCCTTCCTTTTATTTTAACATGAATGCATTACAATTACAATACCTTCAAATTAATCTTTTTTAAATAATTAAGAATAATTAAGAACGACTGCGGATACCGGCGGATTCCTGCTATACAATATATGAA
>DBCY01000078.1:0-7513 GCA_002293295.1 Ruminococcus sp. UBA946
AATCCTTGAAATTACCAAAAGAATTTTCTCCGCTTCGCCAGAAAAAATAAATATGATTGAGATTTTTTAGCTTTTCACGCAAAACACGTAGGGTACTCATTTTTATATGTATATCTTTTCAATCAGGTGTTTTGTTTTACTAAATCGATAAATTTTACGCTTTCCACTTGACAAAAACAAAAATTTTGGAAAATCCCTTGACAAAAATAAAAACATGTGTTAAACTGTTTTTGTAGCTTAATATTGAGTCGTAAATTATATGGAGGGAATCTTTATGAAAGATACAAAAATTCGTGTACCCGAGGACTTCAAACAGAACGTGGTAAACTGTATAAACAAAGTATTCACAGACGATTTACCGAGATATTTATCTGAATTTCAACCGAACACCCATAATGGAGTACCGCATAATATTGGCGACTGGATACACACAAATATTTGTGATATGATTTCGTCTCAAACGATAGATGTTATTTAGTTTTCACGCCATAATTGGAAAGGCAAAGTAATTATCGATCGCGCCAATAAAGTAACATACAGCATATTGCGTGGAAAACGACTCAAAGAGATAAAGAAAACGCCCTCATTACATTGAAACCTTGCTTAATACTATTAATAAAGCCCTCGAACCGCAGGCAAAACAACTCACATTAGAGTTTCATTCTGTGGGCAGTAATTCTTTTACCAACAAAGATTATGAGGAAGATATTAATACGATTTTTTCGGGTTCACTTGAAGAGCGTGAGGGGTTCTCACATTGTATTATTGCCTATAATACAATAAAAAACGAGCTGTCTGATATAGGGATATTTGTGTTAGATAAAGCGTTTGAGATTGTCGAAATGGAAGATTTAAGCAAATTTGTTCGTGCTGACTTTGCTGAACTTACAAAAATCGAAGCAAATACACTACAAGAAGCCGAAAGCAGGTCAAGCGGTAGCTTGCTAAAACTTAAAAACCTCAATCCAGCCGATACAGTTCATTCTCCCGTTGCCCTGCGTGTGAATGAAAAACGCGCATAATAACTGGAAGGAAATGAAAATTATGAACTCACCGGAATTTAAAGGCGAGCTTTTGAAAAAAGCTCGGCTTTATCGTAGTTTAACCCTTAAAGACTTAGCGGAGCAAGTAGGCGTTGACATTACTAAACAGGCGCTTTCTCAATATGAAAACGGAACGAGCAAGCCGTCGCACCCTAATATACTTGCCTTGTCAAAGACATTGGGATTTCCGTTTGGATACTTTTTCACACAACCTCATTACACCGTAAAGCCCTCTGAAGCCGCATATTTTCGCTCGCTTATGACCACTAATAAAAAAGACCGCACCGCACAAACCGTACGGCTTGAGTTTATTGCGCAAATATATAAAACACTTAGTGATTATATAGATTTTCCATCTATTAAATTGCCTAAAGTCACCTTTGCCGACCATTGCGATGATTTTGAACATGAAAACGAGTTAATAACTGAAATAGAACATATAGCAAAAGAGGTTAGAAAAGAATGGTTTTTAGGCAAGGAACCCATAAAAGATTTACGTTATATTCTTGAAGAACACGGTATTATTATAACTTGTAATCCACTGCACGTCAGTAAGATAGACGCATTTAGTCAGCGAGTTATGACCGGAGAATACGGTGTATGGTTTGTTGTAATCTCAAAAGAAAACACTTCGCTTGTCCGTGCAAGGTTTGATATGGCTCACGAACTGGGGCATATACTTTTACACCCTTGGAGTGAGGATTTAGAAAACATTTCTCGTGAAGAGTTCAAACTCCGTGAACGGCAGGCTAATATGTTTGCGGGAGCATTTTTGTTGCCTCAGGAAACGTTTGGGCGTGATGTGAGCCTTTATCCTACTGATCTTAATTATTATAGGCAATTAAAGGCAAAGTGGAACGTTTCAATTATGGCGATGGTCTACCGAACGCGCCAACTGGAAATTATATCTGCGAATCAATATCAATATTTAATGAAGCAAATGTCGAAAGCAGGGTGGCGCACCTATGGCGAGCCAGATGATGTCCCATATTCTCCTCAAAGTACGCTATTACAAAGTGCGGTAGACTTGCTTTTTTCGAGCGGCGAATTAACTCCAAACCAATTTTTAAGTGTACTTTCAAGCCGTGGTATTATTCTTGAGCCGAATGAAATCGAAGATTTGCTTTGCTTGGATCGCGGAGCAATAAAACTTGAAGAACCTTCTAATATAATTAGGCTCAAAATCAAGTCACGAGTAGACTCCATGGCAGACGATAAAGAGCCCTAACAAAAGGACGTGTCTAAACAATATGAAGTCACATTTATAAAAATCCCTGTAAATACGTGATTTCCCCTGCAAGACAAAAAGGCTATCCCTCTAAAAAAGTAGGGGTTTCTTGATATTGTAAAAAAACTTTAATGAAAAATATCATATATAATAATTGAAATGGCGATATTGTTTTACGGAGGCTGTATATGAAAAATTCACCAGTTGAACCAAACGCATTAAACAACGATATAGCAGATTTTTTTTATAATGTAGCTCAGATAATTGATAAGACGCGGTCGTATGTCGGGCGTACTGCCGACTATTGACTTTTAACGATTTATAGGTTATACTGGAGGTGTATTAAGAAAAAGCTGGAGTATACGCAGAAATTAAAGAAGATACGCTTAAATGCATTCTTGTTTGTATTTCTGATTATTAATTAATTTTTCCTGTAAAGCACAAAAAAAGAACCACTTATGTGATTCTTTAAAACAGGCGTCAAAAACTGCACGGCTCTCAGACGATTGTTAAGGTTAGAGTATACAATGTTGTGTCTGATACCTGTCCAAAACTGCACGGCTCTCAGACTCATCCTCCTCTCTTATTACTTCTATTGTCGTCTGATACCTGTCCAAAACTGCACAGCTCTCAGACTTCTTTAACAGATTTTCAACGTACCGGGTAGTCTGATACCTGTCCAAAACTGCACGGCTCTCAGACATAAACTTCGGCGTGATGATTCTGAGCGGCGTCTGATACCTGTCCAAAACTGCACGGCTCTCAGACGCTCTCAAGGTCTTCATCACTTAGAGATTGGTCTGATACCTGTCCAAAACTGCACACCTATTTTTACCCGGGATACAATTTCGGTAAAATTCCGCTTCCTCAGCGAAAGCCCGTTTAAGGGCGCTTTGTAAAAAATTTATCTCAACTCGCCGTGCAAATCTGAACTGTTAATATTATAGAACGAAAATATGATTTTGTCAATACTTTTTTTGAGGAGGATAAAAAAATGTCAGCGACTGAACAAAGAGAATGGTACTTGGGACTGGATATAGGTACAAACTCCGTCGGCTTTTCCGCAGCGGATACTGAGTATAATATTCTTACCAAAAGAGGCAAGCTGCAATGCGGAACGAGACTGTTTGAAGACGCAAAAGACGCGTCGGAAAGGCGCGGGTTCCGTTCGTCCCGCAGACGTATTGCGAGGCGTAAGGTTCGCATTGATTTATTGCAGGGAATATTTAACGCGGAAATAGCCGCAAAAGACAGCGCGTTTTTCATCCGGCTGAATGAGAGCGGTTTACAAAGCGACGACAAAACCGTCAAATCAAATTACCCCTTATTCAACGATAAAGACTTTACTGATAAGGAATATTACAAAAAATTCCCGACAATTTACCATTTGAGAAAGCATTTGCTAGAAAACGATGAAAAGGACGTTCGTCTGCTTTACCTTGCCTGTCATCATTTAGTCAAATATCGGGGGCATTTCTTATTTGAACATTTTGAAGCAAACGGCAGCAGCAGCGGGTATGCTGAATTATTCAACAAACTCGGTGTTGAAAATTTAGAAACCCTGCTTGAGAATAAAACTATTGCAAGTGCGTTAAAAGGCAATAAAATTGACCTTNNTAAAAAGATTTTTTCAGACGATGAAGGAATCGGCGATAAGCTCAGTGATATTAATGCTGAATTAAGTAAATATAATTTTGCATCCGATAAATTTGATGAGTGTCAGGAAATAGTAAACGGGATTTTAAACGACGAGCAAATAGGTTATATTTTAACTCTAAAAAATTTATATGACAGAATACGTTTGGACGAAATACTAAAAGGGCAATCAAACGTCTCATCTGCTATGACTGCAAGATATGAAGAGCATAAATCCGGTTTAAAACTGCTGAAATCCTTTATCAAAAAAGAACTGCCGGACGAATATAATAAAATGTTCCGTTATAACAGCGATTATAAAGAAAATGGCTTTTCACACGCTTCATATGTTAATTATATAGGTTCAAACATAACTCATAGTAAAAAAGCTATGTCACATTTTGTTATGTGCATCAATAAAGGCAAAGAGCCTATGACGGCAAAATATGAGGATTTTCTGAAATATACTGACTGCATTTTGAAAAAAGCAGAGGACAAAGACGGATATACGGAGTTAAAGGAGAAAATTGATAATCATACGCTTTGCAGAATACATAACACACAGGATAATTCATATATCCCATATCAGTTAAATGAAGAGGAATTACGGGCTGTTTTAGAACGCCAGAAAGACAACTTCCCGTTTTTGAAAGCGACGGACGAATACGGCGCAGTTTCTGATAAAATAATATCTTTGCTTACTTTCCGCATTCCTTATTACGTGGGTCCTTTGTCTGAAAAAGATAAGGGGAAGTTTGCCTGGATTGAAAAGAAAAACGGCTTTGAAAATCAGAGGGTATATCCCTGGAATTTTGAACAGGCGGTGGATACTGCGGCAAGCGGTAATAATTTTATAGAAAAAATGACTTCAAAATGTACATATCTTAAAGGCGAAGACGTTATACCGAAACAGTCGTTGCTTTATCAGCGGTATATGCTCCTGAGCGACCTCAACAACCTTAAGATTAACGGCAACCGCATATCTCAGGAACAGAAGCTGTTTTTGCTGAACGGCATATGCCAAACTGAAACTTCGCTCTCAAAGACGAAAATTAAAAAGTATTTAGTTGATAACGGAAAAATTAAAAAATCAAATACTGTCGGCAAAGAAAACGAAAATGATTCGGCATTTAATTCGTCGCTGTCTTCACTTATTAAATTCAAAGATATTTTCGGCGGAAATATTGATGAAGAGTTGTGCGAAAATATAATAAAGCTGCATACCGTTTTCGGCGACGAGAAAGAACCGGTCAAGGAAAAGCTAAAAGCAATGTGCGTTTATGAGCATACAGAAGAGCTTAGTAAACTCTCTTTTAAAGGATGGGCAAGGTTTTCAGCAAAATTCTTAAGCGGCATTACAGCGACTGATAAAAATACGGGCGAAACGGCGCTTACGATTATTAAAATTCTTGAAGATACGACCCTTAATCTGATGGAAATTCTGAACAGCGATAATTATTCGCCGAAATTTTGTGATACAATTGCGGACTTGAATAAATGCAGTGACGCCATACCGTTTGATTATGAACATCTTGTAGAGGACTTATATTGTTCGCCGACAGTTAAGCGTTCAATCTGGCAGGCGGTTTTAATAAGCAAAGAGTTGACAAAAATTAATAAATGTCCGCCTAAAAAAGTGTTTATTGAAGTTACCCGCGGCGAAGATAAAGGCAAAAAAGGCAAGATACCTAAAAGCCGCCGTAAAGAACTTGAGGAAAAGCTGAACAAAGCCGCAAAAGACGGTCAGGACATAACCGCCTTAAAGGGAGAGTTTGACGGCAAAACCGATGAAAAAGAGTTCCGTTCGGACAGGCTATACTTGTATTTTACACAGCTTGGGAAATGTATGTACAGCGGAGAGCCGATTGAATTGGTCGATTTGAATAACGAAAATCTCTATGACATAGACCACATTTACCCGCAAAGCAAAATCAAGGACGACAGTCTGACAAACAGAGTATTAGTTAAACGTATTAATAATGCAAATAAAGGCGATATTTACCCCATTGCGTATTCAATACAGCAAAAAATGAAGCCGTACTGGGATATGCTCAAAGGAAAAGGGCTTATTAATACTGAAAAATATGAACGCTTAACCCGCACTCAGCAGTTCAGCGATGATGAAATCGGCGGATTTATCAACCGTCAGCTTGTTTCAACAAATCAAGCGGTAAAAGAAACCGCTAATACTCTCAAGATATTATTCGGCGACGACGTAAAAATCATTTACAGCAAGGCAAGCAATGTCAGCGAATTCCGGCATATCTACGGCCTTATAAAATGCCGGGAAGTCAATAATCTGCACCACGCCCATGACGCTTATCTCAACATTGTTGTCGGTAATGAATGGAGCATGAAATATACCGATAAATGGTTCAGCAATCAAGCACAGACAGATACTAAGCTTATCGGAAGACTGTTTGATAAAAAATGGCTTGAAACCCATTTGCCCAAAATTAAAGGCTATCTTTTTGATAACAAGAAATACCTTAACAAATTCCCTGTTACTATTCGTCCTTATGAAAAGAAAGGCGCGTTTTACGACCAGACTATTCATCCGAAAGGCAAAGGTCAGTTTGAGCTTCATGAAGGTTACGATACGGCAAAATACGGCGGATACAAAACCGGTTGCAATGCCTATAACTGTTTAATTGAGTATGACGGCAAATTAACCAGAGCTCAGATTAAAAAAGGCACTTCTCCCGCACGGGTCAGGGGTATATTCCCCGTTCCCGTAAGGTTCATCGCTTGCGGCAGATATAAAGACGAGGCGTTGCTATGTAAAATCGCGGAAGAAAATAAAATCGCCGATAAAAATCCAAAGCTTATTATACCTAAAATCCAGATGTTCAGCGTTCTTGAAGTTGACGGAATTCGTTATCATATGCGTTCGGGCGATTTGCAATGCAGCGTCACGGCTGAATGGTATCCGAATAAGGAAATTATAAGGATTGTTCACACTATATTCAAGTTTAAAAAACTAGAAAAACAACTTTATCCCGATAAATCAGAAGAAAGAAAAACAATGTTAGATTTATCGGATGATATCATCTTCGCTGCTCGTGAGAGGAACAAGCAGCAAAACGAGAACAAGATGATTTCCCGCGAAGACAATCTTAAACTTTATGACGCTATAATTGAGCAGGTTAAAAAGCCGTTCTATGTTAATTACGGGTTCGCAAAGAAAGTCAGGGACGGTAAAATATCGAGGGAAAAGTTTGAACAGCTCAAGACATACGAACAAGCTGAACAGCTTGTTTCCTTGCTTAACCTCATTACGATGAATGGTACGCTTGCCAATGCAATGAAAATAGGCGGTGTTTCAAATGAGGTATGCAAATATCTTGTGAATGATATTTCCTCAAAAGATGTATATCTCATTACGCAATCTGTAACGGGGCTGTTTGAAAATAAAGTAGTTATAAATAAAAAAGAACCACTTATGTGATTCTTTAAAACAGGCGTCCAAAACTGCACGGCTCTCAGACAGGCTTTAGGTATAAAGCTAAAGGATGACGGGTCTGATACCTGTCCAAAACTGCACGGCTCTCAGACTACCGTTGGAGCATATAGCTAAAGTTTTAAGTCTGATACCTGTCCAAAACTG
>DBCY01000078.1:7652-23656 GCA_002293295.1 Ruminococcus sp. UBA946
CCAAAACTGCACGGCTCTCAGACCGTGCATTTCTTCATTTGTTTTGTACTCTATGTCTGATACCTGTCCAAAACTGCACGGCTCTCAGACTGGTCATACAACTACAAACGATATGGATATGTCTGATACCTGTCTGAAAATGCACACCTATTTAAAGCAAAATGCGGTTTTGGTTATTTCTGCTTCTCGCAGAAAGCCCGTTTAAGGGCAATTTGTAAAAAATTTATCTCAACTCGCCGTGCAGATTTGAACGCTGTATCTATAAATTTATTATAACATATGATTTTACAAATGTCAAGTTTTTATTAAGAGAGTGATTTTATGGCAGGCTTCCGGACAATTGTTATTAACAAACGCTGTAAATTAGAATCGCAGCTCGGCTCGCTTATTATCCGTTCGGAAATTGAGGAACGGATACATATAAACGAAATTGAGACGCTTATAATTGAGAACACAGCAGTTGCTTTGACAGCCGCGCTTATGGCAGATTTAACAGAAGCGGGGGCAAATATAATTTTTTGCGACAGAAAACATTTGCCGGTTTCCGTTTTTTTGCCTGTTCACGCGCATTTCAACGTTGCAAAGAATATTAAGGAGCAGATTGCCTGGAATGACGAAACAAAAGCAATGTGCTGGGGGCAAATTGTCAAAGAGAAAATTCGTCAGCAATCGCTTCATTTATTGGAACTTAAAAATCAGGAAGAATATGCCCTGCTCAATAATTATCAGAACAACGTTTCAAACGGCGATATTGAGACTTATGAAGCAAGAGCGGCGGCTGTTTATTTCAGAGCTTTATTCGGCAAAAATTTCAGCCGGAACGAGGCATGTTTCTATAATGAAGCTTTAAATTATGGATACACTTTGCTTATGGCGGCATTTGCCCGCGAAATATCCGCCTGCGGTTACTTGACGGAGATTGGCATTTGGCATAGGGGGATTGAAAATGCGTTTAACCTGGCAAGCGATTTAATGGAACCTTTCAGAATAATTGTTGATAAAACAGTTATTGATTTGCTTGAGGAGGACAAAGAAAAATACAAACGCTATATTTTAAGACTTATGTATTCAAGGGTAAAAATCAACGGTGAAAACCAAAGCTTTATACCTGCCGTCAGAATATATTTGCATCGGATTTTTCGGTTTATGCGGGAAGAGACAGATGAAATATTCAGTATAGAAATTTTAGGAGAGCAAGAGTGAGTTATAGGTTTATGCGAACAATCGTATTTTTTGATTTGCCTGCAGACACGGCAGAAGACAGACGCAGTTATACGAAATTCCGGAAATTTCTTATAAAAGACGGATTTATGATGCTGCAGTATTCCGTCTATACAAAGCTTGCCGTGAATAAAACCGTATCAAAACAGATACGCAGCCGGCTTGAACAGAATAAGCCCAAAGCGGGGAATATAGCTGTTTTAGAAATCACTGAAAAGCAGTTTGCAGGTATTGAGTGGATATTAGGGCATAAAGAAAGCAATATACTTGATACTGTTGACCGATTAACTGTTTACGACGAGGAGTAATTATGGACACACTTATTCTTTCACGTTATGGTATTCAGCCTGATATAATAATCTCAGAATCAAATTTCTTTACGCTGTCAATTGAAAACAAAGAATTTCTGATGACTGTTTTGTCGCAGCTCAGAAATCAGATTGACGGAGGCAAAGAGGATGGTTTCAATCTTTCCTTTAACGGAAAAGCTTTGAGCATACAAAAAAGCGTATCAGGAATATTCGATTTTACAAATTTAGATTTTAATTCTAAATCAATAACAAATTTGCTTATTAAAAAATTCTCGGAATTTTTAGAACTTGGGGAACAAACAGAATCACTTATAACGCTTGAAAGTATATTTTATAATTTGGCAGAAGATTTTAAATTGAAATCGGGATTAAATATTGAATATGATACCAATGTAAATGGCGCCTGCCTTTCAAAAGTTTGTTCATTTAAAATTTCTGACGGCAAAAGCAGATTGCTTGAAAGGCTATGTGAATATGTTAATTTGTTATGTGAGCTAATACCGATTAGACTGTTCATACTTGTTTTCGGAAAAGAATTTTTATCTGAAAATAACATAATGGATTTTCACAATTATTGCTGCGACAAAAGCGTCAGACTGATGTTTGTTGAGGGAACAGATAAAAGCCGGTTGTTGCCTATAGAAAGACGTCTTGTAATTGACAAAGACATTTGCACGATTCCGCAAGGATATGATGAATTTGCGACTTAGAGCGTGTACACGTTACCCGCTCTGCGCGTCTAATGGCTGAATTTTTGTCAGCCGTTGTAAAATTTTCTTGGAATACAATAAGTATTACTGCGAAAATTTGCCTAGACTGACAAAAATTCCGCTCATAATCCACACAGTTCGTTTAGTGTGAACACACTCTAATAATTTGACATAATAAATAGAATATGTTATAATATATATAAACAGGTATCCGGAATTACACGGCGAGTTGAGATAAATTTTTTACAAAGCGCCCTTATGGGCTTTCGCTGAGGAAGCGGAATTTACCGAAATTGTATCCCGGGTAAAAATAGGTGTGCAGTTTTGGACAGGTATCAGACTGTCTTAGCAATTTCAGATGCTTTATCCCCGTCTGAGAGTCGTGTAATTTTGGACGCCTATTTAGTTTTTAACATACGTTGGAGATTTCTTGCGAACCTCAATATAAATCTTAAAAATCATTATCGCCGTTACGGCATACAGCGTAAACGTAATATTTTCGTTTGTTCTGCATATAAATATATGTGGAAATTTGTTCAATGCATATAAATTCGTTATAATTAACAAAGAAAAGTCTGTAAAACAGTTGGGTATTAATTCAAATATCATAAATTTACGTAGTTTGACATTTTTATTTTGCGGTTTTCTTGACTACAGCATTTTTATTAGGTATAATAATATTAAATCAGGAAAACGTTTAAACTTAAAAAGATACAAAGAGTTTTTGATAGGAGAGAGTATTATGTTCGTTAAAGATGTAATGGTTCAGAATCAAGTCGGTCTGCACGCGCGCCCTGCCACATTTTTCATTCAGAAGGCTAATGAATTCAAAGCGGCAATCTGGATTGAGAAGGAAGAAAGAAGAGTAAACGCAAAATCGCTCCTCGGTATTCTTTCTCTCGGTATTGTCGGCGGAACTCAGATTAAGATTATAGCTGACGGTGTTGATGAAAACGCCGCCGTTGAGGGTCTTATCGAACTGGTCGAAAGCGGATTCGCTGAGGAAACGAGATAATTTTGTACTTAAAGATTATCTGATTATTTAACAGTTATTACCGGATGTCCGTTTTTTAAAATCGGATGTCCGTTTTGTTTCAGTCATTATTTCATATGAATATTCCTCATATTGAATAAATTTCCGCTTATATCTTAAACTATTAATAAAAAATTAACACAATGGTATAATAAATATGTTAAAATATAATGCATATTAGTTATATTAACAGCGGTTTATTGTTGATATTTTATATTTGACAGCCGTTTGTAAATATATGGATAATAAATATTACGGTATACAGCCGCAGAATGTCCAATTATTTATTTGTACTATCTGCATAAATGAAAGGATGACAAAGATTATGTCAAACAGACTCTTTCAGGGATTAATTCATCAGATGAGAGATACTATGGACGCCATTATCGGCGTTGTTGACGCAAACGCTTCCATTATAGCATGCAGCGAGCTTTCAAAAATAGGTACTACAAATGAATTCGTATCCCTTGACTTAAGCGATTCCCATGATATTTTTGTCCGCGACGGCTATACATACAAGCCGTTCGGTTCTCATATCAAGCCTGATTATGCGGTTTTTGTCGAGGGCGTTGATGAAACCGCCGCTAAGTATGCGAATATTATGTCCATAGCGCTTTCGTCCATTAAACAGTATTATGATGAAAAATATGACAGGAACAATTTCATAAAAAACGTCGTGCTTGATAATGTCCTTCCCGGCGACATAGTTGTCAAGGCAAGGGAGCTTCATTTCAACAATGAGGTCAACAGGGTGGTGTTTTTAATACGGATTGTGTCGGCAAACGACGTTTCCGCATTTGATATAATACAGAATCTTTTCCCCGACAAATCAAAGGATTTCGTCCTGAATATAACCGAAACCGATATTGTGCTTGTCAAGGAAGTAAAAAGCACGGTTGAACCCAAGGACCTTGAAAAGCTTGCCCGTTCCGTTTCGGATACACTTTCCACAGAATTTTATACCCGGGTAAACGTGGGCATAGGCACTGCCGTTACCGGGGTAAAGGATTTGGCGCGTTCTTTCAAGGAAGCTCAGGTGGCGCTTGAAGTCGGAAAGGTTTTTGACACCGACAAGGTTATTGTTTCATATGACAACCTCGGTATCGCTAGGCTTATTTACCATTTGCCGACTACCCTTTGCGAAACGTTCCTGCAGGAGGTTTTCAAGAGGGGCTCCATTGAATCCCTCGACCATGAAACTTTGTTTACCATACAGAGGTTTTTTGAGAATAACCTCAATGTCTCGGAAACGTCCAGAAAGCTTTTTGTACACAGGAATACCCTTGTTTACAGGCTTGAAAAAATAAAAAAGCTCACAGGTCTTGATTTAAGGGAATTTGACCATGCCATAATATTTAAAATCGCTCTCATGGTTAAAAAATACCTTTCGGCGAACCCGGTGAAATTCTGATTTGCATTTTTTAATACGGGGGCGGAATTATATATTTCTGCCCTCTATATTTGCGTATATTCATGTAATAATATAAGGAATTTTAACTTATACTGTCAGAACGCTTGTGAGAAAAGGTTCTCTTATAGGGTGGTGCGGATTTGGTTGAATTAAAGAATGTCTCGGTTACTTACTCAAACGGCGTCGACGCCCTTGATAAAGTCAGCCTCAGAATAAACGACGGTGAATTTGCTTTTATTGTCGGGGAATCGGGCGCGGGTAAAAGCACACTGATAAAGCTGATGCTCAAAGAAGTATCCCCGAATGAAGGGCGGGTTTATGTAAACGGCTTTAACCTTAATAAGCTCAGGCTTAATAAAACCCATAAGCTCAGAAGGACAATCGGCTTTGTCTTTCAGGACTTTAAGCTGATTAACACCATGACCGTTTATGAAAATGTCGCCTTTGTTTTACGGAGTATTGACGCGCCCAAGAAGTACATACGCAACAGGGTGCCTTATGTTCTGGCGCTGGTGGGCTTAAAGGACAAGGTAAAGTCTTATCCTAACGAGCTTTCGGGTGGCGAGCAGCAGCGCGTGGCTTTGGCCCGCGCGCTTGTAAACGACCCCAAACTGATTATTGCGGACGAGCCTACCGGAAACCTCGACCCAAAGACATCCTGGGAAATCATCGAGCTGTTGCAGGATATTAACAAATGCGGGACAACCGTTATCATGGTTACGCATGAGCATGAATTTGTCAAGCACTTCGGCGGGCGCATAGTCACGATTAAGGAAGGCCGCATTGCTTTTGACGATTACATATAGGATGGTTTTTTATGAAATTAAGCAGCATGAATTACCTGTTCAGGCAGGGGATGAAAAATATATGGACCCACAGAATAATGTCGCTCGCGTCTTTCTGCATACTTATGGTTTCGCTTTTGCTGATTGGGTCGGCAATAATTTTCGTAAGCAATATAAACGTTTTTATCGGCAGCGTTGAAAATAAGAACGAAGTAATTATTTTTTTGAACGACGGCTTGTCTGCCGACCGGATTGAGCAGATGGGCAGCAAGCTTAAAAACATGGACAATGTCAGCGAATGTTTTTTTTACTCCAGGGATGCGGCCTTTGAAGACCTTAAAAAGGATATGGGCGATTATGACGACCTTTTTCAGTATATAGGCGACGAATCCCCCCTTCCTGATTCCTACCGCATCAGGGTTAAAAATATCGGGAATATGAGCAGTACCCTTATGTCCGTAAACCGTCTTGAGGGAATTTATTCCGTTAAAGCTCCCAATGATTTTGTAAACATTCTTACCGAGCTGAGAGGGTTTGTATCAGTTATTTTCGCGGCATTGATGACGGCTCTGGTTATCGTATGCCTTGTTATTATTTCAAATACCGCCAGGGCAAGCGTCGATATGCGCAAACGTGAAATTTCAATTATGAAGCTTGTCGGCGCGACAAACTCCTTTATTAAAATACCGTTTTTTGCGGAGGGCATGACTATCGGTATGCTTGCCGGTTTAACCGCGGCGGTCGTTACCTGTGTCGGCTATACGCAGCTTGGTTCGGTTATTACTTCCGATATGACAATGTGGTCGGCTATGGGGTTTTCGGGGCTTATTCCTCTTAAGGATATTATTGTAAGGATTATTACCGGCTATGTCCTGACGGGAGCTTTAATAAGCGCGGCAGGAACGGTTATGAGCACGGCAAAATATGTAAGAGTTTAAATCGGGATTTTACTTCCGTAACGACAGTTATCAGGAAAGGATATTCATAAGCATGGTAAACGTCAAAACAAACAGAATCAAAAAAATATCCGCTTTTATTACAGCCGTTTTTATTGCATGCGGTTTTCTTGCCTCCAGCGGAAGGCTTGTTACCTTTGCCGATACCATATCCGAGCTTGAAGCAAGGCAGGACGCTCTTGAAGCAGAAAAGAAAAACCTTGAAAAATCCCTTGCCGGAGCAGAAGGAAAGATTGATGAAATCGATGAATATCTTGCTTTATACGATGAAAAAATGAAAACCCAGGAAGAACAGCTGGATATTTTAAACGAACAGATTGATATTATAAACGCGGAAATTGAAGCCCTAAACATTAGTATTGCCGAAAGGGAAACTGAAGTTGAGGAAGGTATTGATTTGTTCAGGCAAAGGCTGAGAGTTTTATATATAAACGGAAATGACAGCCTTGCCTCGGTTCTTGCCGGTTCCGGTGACTTTTATGATATGCTTGCCCGCATGGAGCTTTTTGAACGCATTTCTAAGCAGGACAATGAAATGATTGAGGATTTGAACACTAAAATCTCCGATTTGAAATCATCCCAGAAGGAGCTTGAGGAAAAGCTTTCCGCTTCTGAGGAAAAAAAGCTTCAGGCGGGTCAGTATCTTGCCGAACTCAGGGAGACCTGGAACAACCATGCCGAAACAAAAGAAATGGAGCAGAAAAAGCTTGATGACTATGCTGCCAGGGGCGACGAAATCGAGCGGGAAAACGAAAGAATAGAACAGCAAATCCAGGAAGAAATCAGAAGACAGCAGGAAGAGGCTGAGAGGCGCAGAAAAGAAGAAGAGGAACGCCGCCGCCTGGAGGAAGAAAAAAGAAAAAAGGAAGCCGAGGAAAAGGGCGAAACCTATATACCGAAGGATACGGAAATTTTTAAGTCTTACAGTGACACAGGGTTTATCTGGCCGGTTCCGACAGTCAGAAACATGACCGACGGCTACGGAAACAGATGGATTATAGAAGAAAGCCGCAACGACTTTCATAAAGGCATTGATATAACCAAACCCGGCTGCGCCGGTCAGCCGATTGTCGCTTCCGCAGGGGGTGAGGTTATTACCGCCGGAAATACGGGCAACGGCTACGGCTATCATGTCGTAATCGACCATGGAAATAAAACCTCTACTCTATACGGTCACTGCTCAAGCCTTGACGTTAAGACCGGCGATATAGTGAAACAGGGCGACGTCGTCGGATATATCGGTTCTACCGGTTATTCCTACGGTAATCACCTCCACTTTGAGGTGCGTATAAACGGTCAGCATACCGACCCTTTGGATTATGTCAGTATGAATAATTAATACTAACCCGCGGTTAAAGAAAGGATTCCCCCTATATGAATAAAAAAATATCCCTGGGCATTGCCGTCGCATTAATGGCTCTTACCGCCGCCGCCTGTTTCATTATTACATATAATTACTCTATGGACGTCTTCAATTCAAAGGTAAAAAGCGTATCGGAAAAGGAAGGAACCTATTCCAAGCTTGCGGAGCTTGATAAATTCGTCCGCAGCAGTTATATTAACGATATTGATGAGGAATCGCTGATGCACAGCATTATGCACGGATATGTCGGAGGTCTGGAGGATTTTTATGCGGAATTTTACAGTGCCGATGAATATGCTCAGATTATACAAAAGGATTCGGGTGTTATTACAGGACTCGGCTTTGACTACGAAAAGGAGGAAAGCGGATATATCAGAATCACCGGGGTTTCACCCAATACATCCGCTTCGGAAGCGGGGCTTGTGGCAGGCGACATTATTACAGCCGTGAACAATACCGACGTTATCGCTTATGACAACGGGTATGACGAAGCCGTTTCCTTTTTTAAATGCGAAGCCGGAACTAAGGTGCGGCTTCATGTCAGGCGGGAGGGTATCGACCTCAGAGCCGAATTCCTGACATTTGACCTTATTGCCGCTGAAAATGAAATTATATCGGTAACGTCATATTTAATAAGCGATATAGGGTACATTAAAATAACCCTTTTTAATGAAAAAACCCCCTCCCAGTTCAAAGCGGCTCTTGATGAACTTATTTCAAGCGGAGCCGAATCCCTGATATTTGATGTGAGGGGAAATCCGGGCGGAACCGTAGACTCACTTCAGGAAGTGCTCGACTGCCTTTTGGGCAACGCCGACGTTATTACCGCTTTTTACAGGGACACAAAAGAAGTTATTGTAAAAACCACCGAAGCCGAGGAAATCAAGTTACCCATGACCGTCCTGATTAACGAAGCTTCCGCATCCTGCTCCGAGCTTTTTGCGGCTGCCCTCAGGGATAACACGGACGCCGAGATTGTGGGGGTAACAAGCTTCGGCAAGAGCGTTATGCAGACAACGCATAAGCTTTCGGGAGGAGAGGCTGTCCGGATTACGACCGCGTCCCTGCAGACCTCTCAAAGCGGAGATTTCAACGGGATTGGGATTAAACCGGAATTTGAGGTTCCGCTGGATGTGGATATAGATATAGACGCTATGGACATGGAGGAACTGCTTTTATATGACACCCAGCTTATTAAGGCTGTTGAAGTCGCGACTACAATAAAATAGGTTAGGAGCTTTAACAATGGTTGAGGAAGTCGGCACGGTTTATTTTATCCTGATTATTATGCTGTTTTTATGCGTTCTGTTTGACGGCTTTTGTTACCTGCGTGTTTTTGCCGCCAAGACCGAGGATTCATGGGAATACTGCCGGTACGGCATAAAAAAACTCAAGCTTGTCTTATATTGTTTTTTCGGCATAATAATGCTTTTTATAGGGTTTGCGGCTGAGCTTTCGGGTTATGTAAGAGCCGTGCATTATATTATCGGCATTCTGCTTATTGCCGACGCCGTTTCAGGGTTTATCTTGAAATCAAAATTCGGCAGAAAAAAATAAATCGGTGAACAGTGGTCAGTGGTCGGGTTTTTGGAAACCGGCGGCAGGGAACTTGTTACCTTTTAAAATTATTGAACTTGTACAAGCGAAAGGCGATTAAGATGCGGATATTTAAAAAGAAAGAATCCCCTTTTGCCTCTTCTGAAAAAATACTTGCCAAACACGGTTTTACCGGCGAATATATTTCCGTTTTAAGAACGGATATTTCAAATGCGGTAAAATATAAGGACATTAACAACGGTAAATGCCGCTTGTGCAATGCGCTGATTATATGCGGGCACCTGTCGGAAAGTACGGAGGTGTTTTCGCAGATTGATATTGCTAAACTTGACAGTCTCATAGCCCCGACGCTTTTGCATAACGTGGTTTTCAGCCTGTTTATAGCGGGTAAGTTAAATGAAGCCGACGAGCTTTACCGTAATTACAATAAAATAATTTTATCAGAGCATACCGACAGTATGAGGAGAACGCTTGCCATCCATGAGCATATTAACGGGCGGTATGAAAATTCGGTTACGGTTTACGCAAAGCTGTCCGGAAGTAAGTGCCGGTTTATAGATATTTGCTTTATAATGTCCCTTTTGGCTCTTGATATGTTTGAACGCGCACAAGAGCTTTTACCCTCGCTTGATAAATACGAAGGACTTTATGAACTCGGCGAAATAGCCTCCGGGCTTAAAAATACTGTTAATGACGGGCTTTCCGGGATAATATAAACCACATCGGGGTAATAGTTATTAATTGGACAAACCATATTGGTGTATACAGTAAAGTTTCTGTTGACACCGCTTATGAAATAATATATAATATAATTGTGCAGGGGATGACACCCATAATAAAAAACATTTTGCACGATATAAAACTTTATACCGTATCAGACGGGGAGGAAACCCATAACAAAAAACACGCAGCATAAAAATGAGCATAATAAATTTAAATAAGGTTGCAAAGGGGGAGAAACCCATAGAAAAAAACGTAATTGTAACGGACGAATCGAATAATCCGGTCGGGTCCACTTATCCGAAAAGGGCAAGGGGGCTCGTGAAAAACGGTCGGGCAGTTTATGTCGGCGGCTGTGAAAACGGAACACCGCTCACAATTCGTCTGAATAAAAATTGTCCGACAAATATTATATTGGAGGATAATTTAATGGAAAATAAAATTTATTTTAACGCAAGAGAATGGTATGCTCTGGCAGAGGAGTGCAGAGAACAGGTAAGCTCGCGTACTTTTATAACCGGAGTTGACGGAAAGCTGACCGAGGTTTATATGCTGGGCGACTGGAACTGGCACTGGAGCGAAATATCAAGCAAAGCGCTTCGTCTGGAGAAGAATACCGAGTATACCTTCACATTCTGGCTCAACGGCGGTGAGAATGACAACAGTAATGAAACCTGTCAGCTTTCCGTTCTTTATACCGACAGTGAAAACCTTACTTATGACAGGGCAGCCGAATATGTTTATAAGCTGAACAGGAATGTTATCAAGCCCTTAAAAAAGTATAACGGATGGGAGCTTTACAGCATACCCTTTACTACTGAGGATAAACTGTTCACCAGGCTTAAATTCATTGCTCTGGCGGCGCCGATGGCGGTTATGACGGCGGATGACATAGAATCATACACAGAGCTTCCCGATACGCCCGATGAATTTGAGGCCATCCGCCCCCAGCGGCACAATATCGTTTTCTCGGACGGTTTCCCGACTAATAAATGGTATTCCACTCAAAACCTGCGTTTAAATACGAACGGCAATAATTTCCATCCGGATGGCAATAATCAGAATTTTAATCAACCGCAGAAAAACGGCGCCCACCCCTCCAATGAATCCTCGGGTATTGGCATGCTGATGTTTACGATAAGCCAAAAGATTAAAGAAACGGACCTGGGGGATGTTGACGCCAGAGTTATCGACAGCCTGACAAACATGATTTCCGTAGCTACCGGACTGGCTCCGTTTGCCGGATAATAACAGCGAACAGTAAATAAAAATACCGCCGTTCAGTTTATACTGAGCGGCGGTTCTTTATTACTGGAACTTCTTCCGTCTGTTTGCGGTTTTGATTCTGTTGTCGGGACGGGCTTTGTCAAGGCTGCGGTAATCCTTTTCCGGCTTTGGGAATGAACCGGATTTCCCTTCGTATGCCTTGATTTTTATTTTCTGCCCGTTTATTTTAGTACCCGTCATGGTTTCAATAACATGGGGCTTGTCGTCTTCGTTCACCTCGACGGTTGTGTATTTGTCGTAAATATCAATCTTGCCGAAGCTTTTTCCGGGAAGCCCCGTAGCGTCCACAAGCGCGCCGAGGACAAAGTTAGGCGCAATCCTGTTCTGCCTTCCGACGGATATTTCCACCTTAACCCCGCTCCCCCTGCCTTTTGAGCCGCGCTGTCTTCCTGCGGCATTGCTTCCGGCGCGGGTATTTGTGTTGCGGTTCTCAAACTGGTGCGATACCTTAATAAACTCGGGAACGGAACGTGTTTCCTTTGAAATCCTCATTCCGAGAAGAGTAGCTGCGATTTGCTCCGCCGTAAAACCGTCCCCGGCAAGCATTTCAAGCTGTTTTTCAAACCCTCCGTATTTTCCCGACTGTATATATGACTTGACCTTGTCAAGGATTTTTGCCGTTTTATTATTTATGACATCGTCCCGGGTGGGCAGCTGTTTCCTTTCAATATCAGCCTTGACGAAACGGGCGATATTCATAAGCTCCATAACCTGACGCCGTCCGCTCACAATCGTATGCGCCGCCCCGGACTTCCCGGCCCTGCCGGTACGCCCGATTCTGTGGATATAATATTCATTGTCCTGAGGGATGTCATAGTTGAACACGGCGTCAACGTCGTCGACATCGATTCCCCTTGCGGCGACGTCCGTCGCAATAAGGATATTCAGCCTTGCCGATTTGAACGCGCCTAAAACCTGCGTGCGGCTTGCCTGCTTCATGTCCCCGTGAAGCCCGGCGGCTTTGAAGCCCTTTGAAATAAGGGTTTCGGTCAGCTCGTCCACCATACGCTTGGTGTTGCAGAAAACCATGGAAAGACGGGGTTCATACGCAAGAAGAAGCATTTGGAGGGCGTCCGCCTTGCGTCCCATGGGAACCTCGTAATAATACTGGGCAATGCTTTCGACGGTTCTTGATTTCTGCTCCACCCCGATTAAAACGGGTTCTTTCTGAAATTCCTTCGTAATAGTAAGAATGGCAGGGGGCATTGTAGCCGAAAACAGCACGGTCTGCCTTTCTTCGGGGACGTTGGTCAGTATTTCCTCTATATCCTCGCGAAAGCCCATATTGAGCATTTCGTCGGCTTCGTCCAGTATAACCATGAAAAGGTTTTCGAGCTTAAGGGTACGGCGGTCAAGATGGTCCATAACCCTGCCGGGAGTTCCCACGACAATATTAGCGCCGTGTCTAAGCTGAATAATCTGCCGGTCAATTCCGGCTCCCCCGTAAACTGCGCAGGGCTTTACCCAGGGCATATATTTCGCAAATTTGCGGATTTCATCGCATGCCTGCATTGCAAGCTCGCGGGTGGGGCATAAAATCAGAACCTGAACCTTATTCTGTATTTCCTTTTTAATCATCTGTATGGCGGGCATTCCGAAAGCGGCGGTTTTCCCCGTTCCGGTGTGTGAACGTCCTATTACATCCTTCCCCTCTAAAAGCAGGGGTATGGTTTTCTCCTGTATTTCGGTGGCGGTTTCGTAACCGATTTCACCGACAGCCCTTAGAATTTCTTCCGATAATCCGAGTTCGTTAAACAGCATTTAAATTTCCTTTCGTATTCATACCAGCCCCTCAATGAAATTTCTTTGTCAGGGGCAGTATCTGAAATCCGGTGTGCTTCCTGAATATGATTTCGGAAAATAAACGGCACAGATTACTGTAAAATCAGGCTATAACACCGTATAATCATTGTTTATAGTAAACAATGCAATTAATTATACCATATAATAACAGAATAAGTCAAACGGTTTTTGCCAATTAGAATTAATTTCGGCGGCATAGCCAAAAATTCAAGTTGTTTGTATAAGAATAGTTGTTAGAAAATAGTAGCTGGTGATACTAAAAATTCTGTTCTGCGAGTAATGTGATAACTTCACAATAGTTTGAAATTCACTAAAATTATCAGTTTATAATCTTCCGCTGTTGCACATATGGTTTCTGATAATAGGAAAAAGGGGATATATAGAAAAAATATGTGCCGTTAAATTTTTAACAGGCACATATAAATTTGTTAATAAATACTGCGGAAGGACTTTATTCAGCTTTCGTTGTCCGCTTCATTTTTCTTTTCCGCGCGGACGCCGTTTTCATCCACTTTATACCCGCCTACGACAGCGTTGACAACAAGCCTGCCGTCCTTCCTGAAATAATAAACCTTGCCGTTAATCCGGAGCCACTTGCCGGAAGCCATAACCCCTTTGCTGTCAAAGAAATACCTTGCGCCGCTTGTCGTTGAAAGCCATCCGGTGTGCATAATCCCGTCCGTTTTGAAGTAGTATTTTTCGCCGTCTATAGTCTGAAAGCCGGTCAAAGCAACTCCGTTTTTGGTGTAATAAACCCGCTTTTCAAGGCTGGTGTTTGAATTGCTCCACCCCTCGGCATAATTTGTGCCGTCTTTCCGTGTGAACGGCCCATTTGTATACGCCCTCTTATATGTCCCTGCTGAATTTATATCGGCAAAGACCATGCCGTCTTCATATTCGCTTGACGTAAGGAGCTTTTTGTTCTGGGTTATCACCGCATTTTCAGCTTCCTGACCTTCCTTTAACTTAAAGGAAATGCCGATTTTGCCTATAGGTTCGGATTTAACGGAAGCGACGCTTTTGCCGTTCTTCTTTATTCCCAGGCTTAACCCGGTACTTGATTTCTGGAGAGTTATGTCATACTCCCCGGAAATTCCGCCCGACCATAATTTCATCTGCTCAGTCGTGAAGATGAACGCCCCGTAAGGGGTATCGGTTATGAATGTATAAACCTCGCCGTCTGCAAGCTTCAGCCCTGTTGCGTTGAGCGTTAAGGTCAGCTTATTCATGTTTTCGGGGTCGAAAACGCCGTTGTAGTCAAGCTTTACAGTTTTCCCGCCGTTTTCGTCCGTGTATGCGTTATCAATAATTTTACCCAGAAGGGAAGTTGAAATATTCGAGGTTACCGCTCCGCCGCTCATCTTATACGGCACCTTCATGATGTTGCATACTATATAATCCTCGATTGAATACCCTTGCGGTATATCCGGGACGAATGAGGGAATCAAAGCGGATGGGGGATTAGGTTTAGGATTTACCGGAGGAGGCGGAGGAGGCGGTGGGGGAGCCGGCAAGGCTTTAAATACCTCAGCCTGCTGTACTTCGGTCATAACGACATAGTCCCCGAATTCGGAAGCTACAGTTACGTTGACAAACCCCTGCTTTAAAACGCTGTCAAGCGAAATCGTCCATTCCGCTTCGCTTCCGGTTAAAATATTTCCTTTGACAACCTCGCCTGTGTCGTTTATTATGGTTATATCATCTGCTTCAAGTCCCGTTACGGATTTATCGAACGTGATTTTTATACCCGTTGAATCAGCGGTATCCTTTGTTCCTCCGGTCTGAACCGCCGTGAAGTTGACATACCCGATTACAATTCCGCCGCCGTCCGTCACACTCCCCTCTATTGTTCCGTAATTATAGATATGAGAGTTATTAATAAGCCCGCCGTTTATTATTATTGTTCCGCTGTTTTCAATTACCCCGTTGTTTGTGAGGGTAACGCCCGCAGGTATGGTCAGGGTTTCCCCCTCTTCAACCGTAAGGGTTTCGCCGTCCTCAATCGTTAAATCGCCCGGCAGGGTAACGCCGCCCTCCACTGTGCCGTTGCCGGCAACGAACAATAAGCCTTTTGTGTGGGTGAGGGGAATTTCAACGCCATCGCTGTTTTCAAGGCTTGAAACATACACTGTGCAGTCGCCGTCGATTGTGAGCGCATTGGCGCCTATGCCACCGGTGTTGTAGCCGTAGCCTATTCCCGCGCCGCCCATGCTGCCGGTTGCTGTGACAATACCGCCGTTGATGGTGATTTCACCGCAGGCGCCGGTGTTGTTATTGCCGCCTATGCCCGCGCCGCCTGCCGCGCCTGCCGCGGTGATTTCGCCGCTTTCAATAATAAGGTGACCGTTTTCCGTGTTGATACCGGCGCCATGACCGGTTATTATAACAGGACAGGTATTTTTTGCATTAAGCTTTCCCGTTTTTGCCTGACTGCCGTCCTTAACGGTCAGGGTTACGCCGTTTGAGAGCTTGATACAGCTGTGTTGGAGCACTTCAATGTCAAGCGTATATCCGTTAAGGTCAAGGGTGAGCGAACGGTCTATCACAAGCTCCGCCGTTAATGATATATTACCTCCGAGAACAATGGTACCGCCCGTTCCCAAGGCTGAAACCGCCGCGCGCAGTCCGCTTTCACCGGTAACCACAACCTCGCCTGCCGAAAGCTCGGTTACGGTTCCGCCGTTGTCCGTCACACCGCCCGTTATTGTTCCGTAATTATAGATATTAGAGCCGTTAACAAGCCCGCCGTTTATTATTATTGTTCCGCTGTTTGTTATCGTTCCGTTGTTTGTGAGGGTAACGTTAGCAGGGATGGTCAGGGTTCCCCCCTCTTCAACCGTAAGGGTT